>NZ_QAJD01000154.1:672-4789 GCF_003061465.1 Aeromonas sp. HMWF017 | reverse complement strand
GGGCGAACCCTGCCCGCGCGTCTGCTTGACCAACGCCAGATCCAGCTCCCCCGCCTCGAAGCGCTGCCAGATCTCGTGGCTCAGGCCACTTTGCACCTCCAACCGTACCTCGGGGTAGTCGCGGGCAAAAGCGGCCAGCACCGGGGTAATGGCACCGGCGGCGAAATCCTCCGGCACCCCGAGGCTGAGCGCCACGCTCCCTTCCGTCACTTGTTCTTCGGCCTGCGCCAGCAGCGCCAGAATGCGGCGGGCCAGCCCCAGCAATTTTTCCCCCTCCGCCGTCGCCACCACCTGTCGACCGGAGCGATCGAGCAGCGGGCAGCCAAGCTGCTGCTCAAGGCGGCGGATCTGCTGGCTGATGGTGGATTGGGTCAGATGGACCCGTTCACCGGCGCGGGTAAAGCTGCCGGTGTCGATAATGGCGACAAAACTGCGCAGTAACAGGGGATCCAGCATGGGGCACTCCATTTACAAAACCACTGAAACCCATTCTATCATTTAATTTCCAAATGACTTTCGACCCCGCTAGGCTGGCATTTTTGCCTCCTTTGACGGTGATTTGCCATGTTCAGCCCCGATGACTCCGCGTCCCGAATGCCCCCTGCCTCTCCCAGAACCGGAAACAGCACCCGATGAATCAACGAAATACGGCTCAACCCGCAGGCCAGACTGCCCTGCTGGTGCTGGTGATCCTGATTGGCCTTAATCTGCGCCCCTTTCTTACCGCCATCGGCCCGCTGAGCGGCGAGATTGGCCGCGCCCTGTCGCTCGGGATGGATACCCTGGCCTGGCTCACCCTGCTGCCACTTTGGCTGATCGGGGTCGGCGTGCTGCTCACCCCGCGCCTGCGCAGCCTTGCCAGTGCCTCCACCCTGCTGGGACTGGCCCTGCTGCTGCTCACGGCGGGCAGTGCCCTGCGTTTTGATGCCCAGAGCGGCGCCCTGCTGATCACCACAGCCGCGCTCTGCGGCCTGGGTTCGGCGCTGGTGCAGGGGGTGCTGCCCGCCCTTATCAAGCAGCACTTTGCCCGCAAGGTGCCGCAAGTGATGGGGATCTTCTCTGCCTGCATGATGGGGGGCGGTGCGCTCGGCGCCAGCCTCACGCCACGGCTGGCGGCCAGCCTCGACTGGTCGCAGGCACTGGCACTCTGGAGCCTGCCGGTGCTGCTGGCCCTCGTCTGGCTAGGGTGGAAAGTGCGTCTGCCACGGGCCGCCGCGGTCACCATTCCCCACGGCGAACAGCGGCTGATCACCCTGCCACGCAGCTGGTTGCTGATCGTCTGCTTTGGCATCATCAACAGCGGTTACGGCATCGTAGTGGCCTGGCTGGCCCCCGCCTATATGGCGCAAGGGTGGAGCGCCGCACAGGCGGGCGAGCTGGTCGCCTGGCTGGCACTGGCGCAGACCGCCAGCGGCCTCGGCCTGCCGCTGCTGGCGGCGCGCAAGATGGATCGGCGGCCGTGGATGGCGCTGGCAATTGCCATGCAGCTGGCGGGATTCGGCGGCCTCTGGCTGGCGCCAGCCAGTGCCCCGATTCTCTGGTGCATGCTGTGCGGCGCCGGTCTTGGCGGCAGTTTTTCGCTGATCATGGTGATTGCGCTCGATCACCTGCCCGACCCGCGCCGCGCCGGCACCCTGAGCGCCCTGATGCAGGGCTTCGGCTTTATGCTGGCGGCCACCGGCCCCTGGGTAGCGGCACGGCTCTATCACTATGTGGGCGACTTCGCCGCCGCCTGGCAGTGGCAACTGGGAGGCTTGCTGCTGATGAGCCTGCTGGTGCTGCGCCTCGACCCGCGCCACTACCCTCGCGTTATGCGGTTACCGACCGCCAGCGAGCCGACCCTTTCGGCGCCCCTCCCGGCCAGCGCTGCGGCCCAAAGCAACACACCGGCCTGAGGCCGGTGTGTTGGGGATAACCGTATTGAGGATGACGAGCGAGGCTGATGCCACTCAGAGGGGCAACTCAGCGCCCCTTCTTCTGCCGTCCGGTGTTAGCGGTGCGCGGCTTGCCTGCGGCCGGTTTGCCACCCTTGCCGAGAGCCCCTTTGCCTGCACTGCCCTTGCCAGCGCCGCCTTTGTTGGCTGCACCTTTGCCCGCACCACCCTTGCCCACCGGCAGCTTCTTCTCGAAGGCTTCCGGGCCCGGCACATTGGGGCGCCCGCCAATCTCGTGATCATCATCGCGGCTCGGCTTCTTGCCCTGCCCCGGTTTGGCGCTTGGCGCCGCAGGAGCCTTGGCCGCCTTGGGCTTGTCGCCTTTGGCCGGTTTCACCTCGGAGGAGGAGTCCTCAATCAGCTTGAACAGATCGATCAGCTCGTCGTCGGTGAGATCGCGCCACTCGCCCACCGGCAGCCCCTTGAGGCTGACGTTCATGATGCGAATGCGCTCCAGCTTGGTCACTTCAAAACCGAAGTACTCGCACATGCGGCGGATCTGGCGGTTAAGCCCCTGCACTAGCGTGATACGAAAAACGAACGGCGCCTCTTTCTTCACCTTGCACTTCTTGGTCACAGTACCGAGGATCGGCACCCCGGCCGCCATGCCGCGCACAAACTCCTCGGTCACCGGCTTGTCGACGGTCACCAGATACTCTTTCTCGTGATCGTTGCCCGCCCGCAGGATCTTGTTGACCAGATCGCCGTGGTTGGTAAGGAAGATCAGCCCCTGCGAATCCTTGTCGAGCCGCCCAATGGGGAAGACCCGGGTGCTGTGGTTGACGAAATCGACAATGTTGTCCTTCTCGCCCGCCTCTGTGGTACTGACGATGCCCACCGGCTTGTTGAGGGCGATCAGCACCAGACTGTCCGCCTCGCGCGGTTCGATCACCTGACCGTTCACCTTGACCAGATCGCCAACCTGCACCTGATCACCGATCCCGGCCCGCTTGCCGTTGATAAAGACGTGGCCCTGCTCGATAAAGCGGTCGGCCTCGCGGCGCGAGCAGATACCGCTCTCGCTGATGTATTTGTTCAGGCGCATGGATTCGTTAGCCAGCATGGGTCACCTGCCACAGGGTCTGGGCCGCGCCCGGTTGTGCCATCGCCAGTTCCGGCTGCGCCGGGGAGGCTGTCTGCTGCATCAGCCAATTCACTACGTCAAAGTTCTGCATACCATTCCATCTTCAAAAAAGGCCAATGCCAGCTTATCCATCAAAAAACGCCGCTACAGTAGCATAATTGCCCCCTTTCAGGGGCAGATAGTTGCAGGGTCGCAGCGCCCAAGCTTGCATCTGCGGATAAGTTCAGGCCGCCAGATGGCCCGCGATGCAGCCTTCGAACGGCCAGCCTGATGCCAACGGCGGGATCCGGCGCCCACAGCCAGCGCGGCAGAATGCCATCAACTATACATATCACCTTGTTTCCATTAGGATTTAAGCCGATTGGCAGCGCCCAATGTGCTGCACCGAACTCGCCCACCCAGAGGCGGCCCCATCTCTATCGCCAAGGATTGCACCATGCTGGCTCACACTCGCCGCCTTGTTCGCCGTGCTCTGCTGACCCTGTTGCTGCTGTTGCTGACCGCATGGGCGGTGATCGCCTACTTCGCCTGGCAGGCAGCGCCGCTGCAGCTGTGGCACACAGTGGTGCCCCCCGAACTCAGCGCCGATGAGCTCGACAGCAGCGACTGGCAAGCCTATCTGACCCGCGAAGCAGAGCTGTTCGAGCTGGTGGCCACCGAGATAGTCGCCAAAACGCCGCCGGAGCAGCAACTGGCCAGCAATCGCTACTATCAGGATGCCCCCATCAATCCCGCCCGCTTTCAGCAGAACTGGAACCACTCCTACCTGCTGCGCCCCGAGGGGGAAGTCAAAGGGGTGGCGGTGCTGCTGCACGGCCTGACCGACTCCCCCTATAGCCTGCGCCATCTGGCCAGACGCTATCAGCAGCAGGGCTTTATCGCGCTGGGGCTGAGGATCCCCGGCCACGGCACTGTGCCCGCTGGCCTCGTGGATGTGGATTGGGAGACCTGGCTGGCCGCCACCCGACTGGCGGTGCGGGAGGCCAGATTGCTGGCACCGGGCAAGCGGCCGCTGCATCTGGTGGGCTTTTCCAACGGCGGCGCGCTGGCGGTGAAATATGCGCTCGATGCGCTGGCCGACCCGAGCGGCACGCTGGCA
>NZ_QAJD01000154.1:0-662 GCF_003061465.1 Aeromonas sp. HMWF017 | reverse complement strand
CCGTGCCTGCCCTGCTGCCCGCCTTTGCCAACGCAGCCTGGCTCGACACCATGCCGGAGTTCAACCCGTTCAAATACAACTCGTTTCCGGTCAACGGCGCGCGCCAGTCCTATCGCCTGACCCACGCCATCCAGCAGCAGGTGCGCCAGCTGGCCGCCAGTGGCGAGCTGGCGGCGTTTCCCCCCGCCCTCACCTTCCAGTCGGTGATGGACTACACCGTCAGCACCCGCTCCATCATTGCCGATCTCTACCACTACCTGCCGGCCAACGGCAGCGAACTGGTGCTGTTTGATATCAACCGCAGCACCCTGTTTGGCCCGCTGATGAGCTCGGCCTCCGAGCTGGCGCTGCACCGCTTGCTGCCAAACGCCCCTCAGCACTATCGCCTCACCGTGGTGGGCAATGTGGACCCCGCCTCCCCCGCGACGCAGGCCAGAACGCTGGCCTGCGCCGACCAGCCTGAGCATATCCGTCCGCTGGGTATCGACTATCCCAAGGAGATCTACTCCCTCTCCCATGTGGCGCTCCCCTTCCCGATGGACGACCCCCTCTATGGCATGGCAGCGCACCCGGAGCAGCGGGAGCAATATGGCATCAATCTCGGCGGTCTGGCCCTGCGTGGCGAGCGCGGAGTGCTGATCGTCAACCCCGGCGCCCTCACC
>NZ_QAJD01000153.1:34497-56052 GCF_003061465.1 Aeromonas sp. HMWF017 | reverse complement strand
TCCACACCGCTTACGCGGGCTTTCTCGGCCAACTGTTCAAGGATGAACTGAGCGCGTTGCGGACCCTCTTCACGCAGCAGGGATTCCAGAGAGGCAAGCCACTCCAGCGTTTCTATCGGGTCCACATCGTTCTTCAGGATATCAGACATGGCTGGTTCCTATGTTGTTGTGATTGCACGGCATTGCACGGCGAAGGGCGCAAGCATTCGACAATAAAGCCTTGTGGGATTAGTTTTCCTGCTGACGGATCCGACGCATGGATCGCTGGATCCGGCTGTCTTCCCTCTGCATATCCAACAAGGTGTCCTCGATAAAGGCCAGATGCTCATGACAAGCTGTTCTGGCCCGCTCCGGAGCCCCCGAAAGAATAGCCTCGATCAGATTCGCGCGATGGCGACGTATCTTGGCTACCACTCCCGGGCGGCGATTCAAAATCTCGTTATTCTGCAGAATGTTCTGTTCGAGCATCGGGCTCATGGCCCGCAGCAGGTGCAGCAGCACCACGTTGTGGGAGGCCTCGGCCACCGCCAGATAGAACTGGGTCACGGCTGCCGATTCGGCCACCAGCGAGCCCAGCTGGCCCGCCTCTTCGATGGTGGTTTGCACCTGACGAATACGCTCGAAATCAGACCCGGTTCCCCGCAAGGCCGCGTAGTAGGCACAAATGCCTTCCAGCGCGTGGCGAAACTCCAGCAGGTCATACTGGGCTTCCGGGTGGGTACTGAGCAGTTCGAACAGAGGATCGGCGATCCCCTTGCTCAGGGCATTCTGCACATAAGTGCCGCCGCCCTGACGGCGATAAAGCAATCCGCGCGCTTCCAGTCGCTGGATGGCTTCGCGCAAAGAGGGGCGCGACACCTGAAACTGGATGGCGAGTTCCCGCTCGGGAGGCAATTTCTGCCCCGGCTGCAGACTGCCTTCCAGAATCATCTGTTCCAGCTCGGCGACAATGGAGTCGGCCAACTTGGGTTGCGTAATCTTGCGATAGGGCATGAGGCTACTTTGTTAAATTGGTATTACCAATTTTATGGATGGGGCGAAAATTAGCAGAGGCCTTTTGAAAAGTCCACTCAAAAGATGATCTGAGTCAAGAATCAGCCCCACCACTTAAGAGGTAAAGCAGGGGAAACATGATTTAGCTCATAGAAAATGGTCTGACCAATATTCTTGACCGCGCTCACAAATAACATTTGCGCAACCAGAGACAAAAATGGCCTGCCAGATAGGCAAGCCATTGATTTTAAAATCCAAACTAAATTTGAATATTTACTTTAGCTGTTTAGTAATTGCCGGTAGTAATCCCACTGGAAACTGGCGCCGGGATCCGTCTTGCGCCCTGGTGCGATATCACAATGACCGACAATTTTTTCGTGGGTGATGGCCGGATAGCGCTCTGAGATGGCTCGGGTGAGCCCCGCCAGCGCCCGGTACTGAGCCTCGGTATAGGGGGTTTCGTCAGTCCCTTCCAGCTCGATGCCGATGGAGAAGTCATTGCATGCCTCCCTCCCCTGCCAGCTCGAGACACCAGCGTGCCAGGCGCGCGCGCCGAATGGCACATACTGCACCAACTCGCCATCACGGCGGATCAGGCAGTGGGCCGAGACCCGCAACTGATGGATACCGGCAAAATAGGGGTGAGCCTCGGGGTCGAGTATCCCCATAAAGAGATCGTCGATAAAGGGGCCACCGAACTCCCCCGGCGGCAGGCTGATGCCATGAACCACCAGCAGGGAGATATCGTCCGGCACGGCCCGCTCGTTGTGATGGGGAGAAGGCACCTGGCGCGCCTGCTGGCACCAGCCAGCGGCATCGATAGAGAAACAAGGTTGCGAAGCGAGTTGGGTCATCGGCTACTCGAGTTGGCTGATAAATGGTGAAAAAACGAAGATACCTGATAGGCAATCCGGCACCAACTCACTGAATCCAAGGGAAATGGTATGTTAGGCTGAGTCATCTTCCGCTCGATTATGGATGGGGTATGCAGCAGACGGCACGCTGGATGTGGTTACTGGCCTGGCTCTCTTTGATGGGTCTGCTGACCCTCTATTTTCACTCCCGCAACCAACCCAGCGTCACCGCCAGCGGCGAGCTGTTGCTGCGGGCCGACCAGAGCGGCCACTATCGTCTGGAGGGTGCCATCAACGGCCAACCGGTGCAACTGCTGCTCGATACCGGCGCCACCCGCATCACCATCCCGCAGCAGGTTGCCGAGCGCCTCGGCCTGACCGCTTATGGCAGCAGCCAGGTCAATACCGCCGCGGGGCAGATCCGGGTCGGCAACGGCACCATCGAAACGCTGGCGATGGGGCCATTGACCTTGTACGATCTGGCCATCTTTATCAATCCGGCGGCAGACGGTGACGAAGTGCTGGTTGGCATGAACGCCCTCGGTCGGCTGGAGCTGGTTCAAAAGGAGCGGCAACTGCTGCTCAGACCCTTGCAGGAATAAGGCATGTTTCAACAGGATGTCAGCCGCGCCGTGCGCGCCGCACTACTCGAAGATCTGGGCGATGCCCTCACCACGCTGGACCAACCGGACGCCAGCGCCGATATCACCGCCCAGCTGATCCCGGCAGATCGAATGGCCAGCGCCCGGGTTATCACCCGTGAAGCGGGTGTATTCTGCGGCCAGCCTTGGGTGGATGAAGTCTTCCTGCAACTGAAGGCACAGCTCGGCGGCGAGGTGAAGGTGGAGTGGATGGTGCAGGATGGCGAAGTGCTCTCCCCCAATCAGGAGCTTTTTCGCCTGCACGGCCCTGCCCGTCTGCTGCTGACCGGCGAGCGCAATGCGCTGAACTTTGTCCAGACCCTCTCCGGCGTCGCCACCCTCACCGCTCGCTATGTGGCAGAGCTGGAGGGCACCGACTGCCGTTTACTCGACACCCGTAAAACCATCCCTGGACTGCGCACCGCCCAGAAGTACGCAGTCACCTGTGGCGGCGGCAAGAATCATCGCATCGGCCTCTACGACGCTTACCTCATCAAAGAGAACCATATCCTCGCCTGTGGCGGCATTGCCGAGGCAATTAGCGAGGCTCGTCATCTCAATCCGGGCAAACCGGTGGAGGTAGAAGTCGAAACGCTGGCAGAGCTGGAACAGGCGCTGGCGGCAAAGGCCGATATCGTGATGCTCGACAACTTCGACGTGACCATGATGCGGGAAGCGGTCGCCATCAATCAGGGCCGCGCCAAGCTGGAAGTCTCCGGCAATGTGACGCTGGATACCCTGGCCGAGTTTGCCGCCACCGGCGTCGATTTTATCTCGGTCGGGGCGCTGACCAAGCATGTGCGGGCGCTCGATCTCTCCATGCGCTTTATCCAGCAGTGAGATTAACCCCGCAGGCCTGAGCAAATACTCGACCTAACCGGATAAACAACTTGCAAAAGGCGCCATGGGCGCCTTTTCTTTATGCAGGATCCCTCAGCAAAGGAGTGTAATGACGGACCCGCTTTCACCCGTAACAAAGAGTCATAAGAAGCCACTTATTTTATGACTCGCATCAAGTTTTTGGTAAATGACATGAAAGTGGTTAACAAAGGCAGCAATCTCTGTTGCCACCCCTGACAGCTCGGATAAGATACTGACGTTCGGACGATTTTCTACCGACACTTCCCAGGAACCAAGGATAAAAGGATATTTTCAATGAACAGCGAAATGAAGAAACAATCGGGTTTTACCCTTATTGAACTGATGATCGTGGTCGCGATCGTGGCCATTCTGGCGGCAGTCGCGCTGCCGGCTTATCAGACCTACACCAAAAAGGCCGCCTTTAGTGAAGTTATTGCGGCTACTGGTTCAGCGAAAACAGCGGTTGAAGTTTGCGCCCAAACTGTTGCGGGAGCGGCATCCTCTGGTGCGGGATCTTTTTCTACAGAATGTATTGAGAATAAGAATGGTGTTCCAGCAAATACTACAGCTGCAGCGACTAATAACTTTATTGGCGTTGTCACGGCAGCATCCGGTGCTGGTGTAACTGTAACAGCAACTACCGCTACTGGCGTTAAAAGCCCACTGGCGGCATCTGAATCATTTCAGTTGAGCGGTACTCGCCAGGCAAATGGCCAAGTAACTTGGGCAAAAACCTGTACCCCTTCCAACATGTGCTAACGCATGACCTCTAGCCCTAATAGCGGCCTGGCGTTAAGCCTGGCCGCCTCTTCACTGATCAGTGAAGAGGACTCCCAGCGCTATCTGAGCCAGGCCAAGGCCCAGCGCAAACCCTTTGTGACATTTCTGATAGAGAACGACATCCTCGACAGCAAGGCGCTCGCCGATTTTTGCGAGCTGGAGTATGGGGTACCTCTGCTGGATCTTGCCGCCTTCGATTTGGCCGAGATCCCGCAGAAGTACCTCAATCAGAAGCTGATTGAGAAACACCACGTGCTGCCCATCTACACCCAGGGCCACACCCTCTATATCGCCATGTCGGATCCGACCAATGTCTCGGCATTGGAGGACTTTGGCTTCAGCTTCGGCCTTCATACCGAAGCACTGTTGGTAGAGGAAAACAAGCTCACCGCCGCCATCGGCAAGCTGCTGGAGAGCGAAAACGACGCCCTCGGCATGGAGGATATCGACGAATCCGAGATTTCGGATCTCGAGGTCTCCGACGAGAACAGCCGGCTGGACGAAAGCGTCAATACCGCCGATGACGATGCTCCCATCGTCAAGTACATCAACAAGATCCTGATGGATGCCATCAAGCGCGGTGCCTCCGACCTGCACTTCGAGCCCTATGAGTTCAAGTATCGGGTTCGCTTTCGCATCGATGGCATTCTGCATGAAATTGCCACACCGCCGGTCAATCTCTCCAACCGCTTCTCCGCTCGCCTCAAGGTCATGGCGCGGCTCGATATCGCCGAGCGGCGGCTGCCACAGGATGGCCGCATCAAGCTGAAGCTGTCGCGCAACAAGTCGATGGATATGCGGGTCAACACCCTGCCCACCATGTGGGGGGAGAAGATCGTTATCCGTCTGCTCGACTCCTCGGCGGCACGCCTCAATATCGAGCAACTCGGCTTTGATGACCGGCAGAAGGCGCAGTACCTGCGCGCCCTCTCCAAGCCACAGGGGATGATCCTAGTCACCGGCCCCACCGGCTCGGGCAAGACGGTCTCGCTCTATACCGGCCTCAATATTCTCAACACCACCGAGGTAAATATCTCCACCGCCGAAGATCCGGTGGAGATCAACCTGCCCGGCGTCAACCAGGTGCAGGTCAACCCCAAGGCGGGGCTCACCTTCGCCAGTGCCCTGCGCTCCTTTTTGCGGCAAGACCCGGATGTGGTGATGGTGGGGGAAATACGGGATCTGGAAACCGCCGAAATCGCCATCAAAGCGGCGCAGACCGGTCACCTGGTGCTCTCCACCCTGCATACCAACTCCGCCGCCGAGACCCTGACCCGGATGATGAACATGGGGGTTCCGGCCTTCAACATCGCCTCCTCGGTGACCCTGATCATGGCCCAGCGGCTGGCCCGTAAACTGTGCGACCACTGCAAGGCACCGGAAGTGGTGCCGGAAGCCGAACTGCTGGAGCTGGGTTTTACCCCACAGCAGCTGGCAGCTGGCTTGCGACTGTTCAAACCGGTTGGTTGCAAGGAGTGTTCCGGCGGCTACAAGGGGCGGGTCGGCATCTACGAAATCATGCTGATGTCGGAGAACATCGCCAAATTGATCATGCAGGGCGCCAACTCCCTGCAAATCGCCGCGATCGCCCAGAAGGAAGGGATGCGAACCCTGCGTACCTCAGGACTGGAGAAGGCCCGGCTCGGGGTCACCAGTCTAGCCGAGGTCAACCGGGTCACCACCAACTGATCCGTGTGCGGAACGACCCGCCGATTTGGTTGGCAGAGCGAATTCGTCGTTCACAAATACGGGACGGACGATAGTCAGGACAACGGAGTAATCAGATATTCAAGTGACTGGGCTGGCGCCAAGAAGGTACCACCCACCCTATCAGTACCCCGCAGGCATCAAGCCAGTCGGGCACCTTGACCAGGTTGGTGACGTGCAGAGCCCGGCTCTGACAACTAACCCCATTGCAGGATGCAAAGATGGCAACCCTAACGAAAAAGAACAATGCCCCCAAGAAAGTCTTCGCCTTCCGCTGGCACGGGGTAAACCGCAAGGGGCAGAAGGTCTCCGGCGAGCTACAGGCCGACAGCATCAACACCGTCAAGACCGAACTGCGCAAGCAGGGGGTCAACGTCACCAAGGTGGCCAAAAAATCCCAAGGGCTCTTCTCCAAGGGCGGCGCCAAGATCAAACCGATGGATATCGCCATCGTCTCCCGCCAAATAACTACCATGCTCTCCGCCGGCGTACCGCTAGTGCAGAGCCTGCAGATCATCGCCCGCAGTCACGAGAAAGCCTCGATGCGCGAGCTGATGGGGCAGATTGCCGCCGATGTGGAGACCGGTACCCCCATGTCGGAAGCGCTGCGTCGCCATCCTCTCTATTTCGATGATCTCTACTGCGATCTGGTGGAAGCCGGTGAGCAATCCGGTGCGCTGGAGACCATCTATGACCGTATCGCCACCTATCGGGAAAAGTCGGAAGCGCTCAAGTCGAAGATCAAGAAGGCGATGTTCTACCCCACCATGGTCATTCTGGTCGCCATTGTGGTCACCTCCATCCTGCTGCTGTTCGTCATTCCGCAGTTTGAAGATATCTTCAAGAGCTTCGGCGCCGAGCTGCCGGTGTTCACCCAGTTTGTTATCGGCATCTCCCGCTTTATGCAGAACTGGTGGTATGTCTTCTTTGGTGGCACGGCCCTTGGCATCTTCCTTTACGTGCGGGCCTGGCGGGCCTCCCAGAAGGTGAAAGACAATACCGACAAGTTCGTCCTCACCATTCCGGTGGTCGGGATGATCCTGCACAAGGCGGCTATGGCTCGCTTTGCCCGCACCCTGTCGACCACCTTCTCCGCCGGTATTCCGCTGGTAGATGCGCTGATTTCAGCGGCTGGCGCATCGGGTAACTATGTCTATCGCACCGCGGTAATGGCGATCCGCAACGAGGTTGTGGCCGGTATGCAGATCAACGTGGCAATGCGCACCGTCGATCTCTTCCCCGACATGGTGATCCAGATGGTGATGATCGGTGAGGAGTCCGGCGCCATCGATGATATGCTCTCCAAGGTCGCCACCATCTTCGAACAGGAGGTGGATGACTTGGTCGATGGCCTCACCAGCCTGCTGGAACCCCTCATCATGGTGGTGCTCGGGGTGCTGGTCGGCGGCATGGTTATCGCCATGTACCTGCCCATCTTCAAGCTTGGCGACGTGGTAGGCTGATTTATCAGGGCATGGCACCACCGCCATGCCCTCCCCCTCATTCAATAACTGACGGTTGGTTATGACACTTCTTCTCGAGCTGGCTCACAGCTTGCCCTGGCTCTACTTCTCGCTGCTTTTTCTCTTCTCCCTGATGATCGGCAGCTTCCTCAACGTAGTGATCCACCGCCTGCCCATCATGCTGGAGCGGGAGTGGCTGGCCGAGTATCGCAGCTACTTCGCCCCCGATGAGGAGGCTACTGCGCCAGAGCGCTACAACCTGATGGTCCCCCGCTCCGCATGCCCTCACTGTGGCCACGCCATCACTGCGCTGGAGAACATCCCGCTGCTGAGCTGGCTCTGGCTCAAAGGGCGTTGCCGCGACTGTCAGGCGCCCATCTCGGCCCGCTATCCGCTGGTAGAGCTGCTGACCGCCCTGCTATCGGTGGCCGTAGCCATGGTCATAACGCCGGGCTGGGGTACGTTGGCCGCCCTGTTGCTGACCTGGGTGCTGGTCGCCCTCACCTTTATCGATCTCGACAAGATGTTGCTGCCCGACCAGCTCACCCTGCCACTGCTGTGGGGCGGGCTGCTGTTCAACCTAGCAAGTGGCTTCGTGCCGCTGGCGGATGCCGTGATCGGTGCCATGGCGGGCTATCTGGTGCTCTGGAGCCTCTACTGGGCCTTCAAGCTGCTCACTGGCAAGGAGGGGATGGGCTATGGCGACTTCAAGCTGCTGGCGGCGCTGGGCGCCTGGCTCGGTTGGCAGGCGCTGCCCATAATTCTGCTGCTCTCATCTCTGGTCGGTGCCGTGATCGGCATCAGCCTGATCGCCTTGCAAAAACATCATCAGGGCAAGCCCATCCCCTTCGGCCCCTACCTCGCCATCGCGGGCTGGATCGCCCTGCTGTGGGGCGATACCATCACACGCTGGTATCTCTCTACCCTGCTTTGAGCAAGAGGCCCCCATGTATGTAGTTGCTATCACAGGTGGTATCGGCAGCGGCAAGACAACTATCGCCAATCAGTTTGCCGCGCTGGGTATCGAGGTGGTGGATGCCGATGTGATCGCCCGCGAAGTGGTCGAGCCGGGCACCCCGGCCCTTGCCGCCATCACCGACCATTTTGGCCATGATGTGATTGATCCTAGCGGTCAACTCGACCGTCGCGCCCTGCGCGAGCGGGTCTTCAGTAACCCACAGGCCAAGGAGTGGCTCAATGCTTTGCTCCACCCGCTGATTCGCAGCGAAATGCTGCGCCAGTGCGCCGCGGCCAGTTCACCTTACTGCCTGCTGGTGGTACCGCTGCTGGTGGAGAACAAACTCACCGGCCTAGCCAATCGGGTACTGGTGATCGATGTGGACGAAGCCACCCAGATTGAGCGCACCTGCCGTCGGGATGGGGTATCGGCCGAGCAGGCCAAGGCCATCATCGCCGCCCAGGCGAGCCGGACAGAGCGCCTCGCGGCGGCGGATGATGTCATCGAAAACCACAATGGCAGCGAAATGGCGATTAAAACGCGGATTTTGGCGCTGCACGAGACATATCTGGCAATTGCCTCTCAACAAGGCCGCCAAGTGTGAGTACACTAGGCCGGTTTATGGCTGGCCAGGATTAGGCATGATTTACGATTTCCCCCTCAATGAAAAAAGCCGGACCTATCTTCGTCTGGAGTCCCTGTTTTCCCAGATCCGCGACAATCTGGAGAGTGAACAATCCTGGGCACATATCGCCTTCTTCAAGGGGCTGTTCGATCTGCAGGAGTTGCTGGAGCGTGGTGACCTGCGCGCCGACCTCATCAAGGATCTGGAGCGTCTCGGCCAGCGTCTGAGCCACTGGGCCAGCCTGCCCGATGTCGATCTGGAGCAGATCAAACTGATGCAGCAAGAGAGCAGCCAGCTCTCCCGCAACCTGCTCAACTCGCCACGCCCGGGTGCCCGCCTGAAAGAGGATCGTCTGCTCGGCTCCATCCGCCAGCGCTTCTCCATCCCAGGTGGCCTGTGTGCCTTCGATGTGCCGCAGCTGCACCACTGGCTCGGCACCCCGGCCATCACCCGTCACCAGCAGATGCAGGGCTGGCTGAGCGATATTAACCTGCTGATGAATGCCATCACTCTGCTGCTGCGCCTGTGGCGTGAATCAGGCAGCTTCAGTGAGCAGGTTGCCAGCAACGGTTTCTTCCAGGACACCGCCGAGAGCGCCGAGCTGATCCGCATCAAGCTGCCGGGCAATCTGTTCTGCTACCCGACCCTGAGCGGCCACAAGAACCGCTTCGCCCTGCGCTTTCTGCCCACCGCAGAACAGCCGATTGGCGACGTGCCGTTCCAGCTCGCCTGCTGCTAAGGAGCACTTATGGTCACCAAGGTAAAGTGTCCGACCTGTCAGAGCGAAGTGGAATGGGGCCCGCAGAGTCCGTTCCGCCCCTTCTGCAGCAAGCGCTGCCAGCTGATCGATCTCGGCGAATGGGCCGATGAAGAGAAGCGGATCCCGGGGGAGATCAACCCGGATCTGCTGCCGGAGCCGGAAGAGGGCGATCAGTGGCTATAAGCCTCAGATCACCCACCTCCGCAATATGAAAAAAGGGCCGATTGGCCCTTTTTTCATGCTTGTTGATTGCTACCGGCTCATGCCAGCAGGCCTTGAAGCCGCGCTACAATCGGGCCATTGGCATCGGGGAAGTGGTAGTTATGCAGCTCTGCCACCGGCACCCACAGACACTCCTGCCCCTCCTTGCCGAACGGCTCGCCGCTGAAACGGGTCACCTTCCAGATATCCAGCAACACCTGCTTCTCGGGGTAGTCGTGCTGCAGTTCCATAAAGGGGGCACAATCCAATACCCGGATGCCGATCTCTTCCCACAGCTCCCGATCCAGTGCGGTAAGCAGATCCTCGCCCGACTCCACCTTGCCACCGGGAAACTCCCAGCGATCCCCCTGATGGCGATCGGAGGAGCGTCTGGCGATGAAGATATCGCCCCGTTCATTCTCGATGACGCCAACCGCCACCCAGATCCGTTTTTTCTGTTCCATCAATTACCTCTGTTCGCTTGTTGCCACCAATAACAAGGCGGGCTCTTGGCCCGCCTGTTATGGCATAGCGTCGATCAGGTCAACTGACCGTGGCAGTGCTTGTACTTCTTGCCGGAACCACACGGGCAGGGATCGTTTCGACCGACCTTCTGCTCGTCGCGTACGAAGGTGGTGTGACCCTCTTCGCCTGCAGCCTGTTCATCGGCCAGCTGGCTCTCGGCAGCGGCGTGGGTATAGGTACGGGGAGCGGCTTCCGCCTGCTGGCGTTGCTGCTCTTCCATCGCTTCCACATCGCGCTCCTGCACCTGAACACGGCTCAGGATGCTGACCACGTCGCGCTTGAGGGTTTCCAGCATCTGGGTGAACAGATCAAAGGATTCGCGCTTGTACTCCTGCTTGGGGTTCTTCTGGGCGTAACCGCGCAGATGGATGCCCTGACGCAGGTGATCCATGGCCGCCAGATGCTCTTTCCACAGACCATCCAGAGTTTGCAGCATCACCGCCTTCTCGAAGTTGCGCAGCACCTCTTTGCCGACCAGCTCTTCCTTGTGGGCATAGAGCTTGGTGGCTTCGTCCAGAATGCGCTCGCGCAGCTTCTCTTCATACAGCTTGTCATCTTCCGCCAGCCACTGTTGCAGCGGCAGATCCAGCGCGAAGTCCGCCTTCAGGCGCGCTTCCAGACCCGGCACATCCCACATCTCTTCCAGAGACTGGGGCGGGATGTACTCGTCGATCACCGCGCCGTAGACGTCGTCACGGATAACGTGGATGGTCTCGGAAATGTCGTTGGTATCCAGCAGCTCGTTACGCTGCTCGTAGACCACCTTGCGCTGGTCGTTGGCAACGTCATCAAACTCCAGCAAGCTCTTGCGGATGTCGAAGTTGCGACCTTCCACCTTGCGTTGGGCATTTTCGATCGCCTTGGTGACCCACGGGTGCTCGATGGCTTCGCCCTCTTCCATGCCCAGCTTCTTCATCATGCCGGTCACGCGATCGGAGGCGAAGATCCGCATCAGGGTATCTTCCATGGAGAGGTAGAAACGGGATGAGCCCGGGTCACCCTGACGACCGGAACGGCCGCGCAGCTGGTTGTCAATACGACGGGATTCGTGACGCTCGGTACCGATAATGTGCAGGCCACCGGCGGCCAGCACCGCATCGTGACGCACCTGCCAGGCGGCTTTCAGCTCGGCAATCTGCTCGCTGGTCGGGTTCTCCAGCTTGGCAATCTCTGCCTGCCAGTTGCCGCCCAACACGATGTCGGTACCCCGACCGGCCATGTTGGTCGCGATGGTGACCGCACCAGTCTGACCTGCCTGGGCAACGATCTCCGCTTCCATGGCGTGGAACTTGGCGTTCAGCACCTTGTGCGTGATCTTCTCCTTGGTCAGGATGCCGGAGAGCAGCTCGGAGTTCTCGATAGAGACAGTACCAACCAGTACAGGCTGGCCCTTGGCCACACACTGACGGATATCTTCGATGATGGCGGCATACTTCTCATTGGCGGTCAGGTAGACCAGATCGCCCATGTCTTTACGCACCATTGGCTTGTTGGTCGGGATAACAACGGTATCCAGGCCATAAATCTGCTGAAATTCAAAGGCTTCGGTATCTGCAGTACCGGTCATGCCCGCCAGCTTGTTGTAGAGACGGAAGTAGTTCTGGAAGGTGATGGATGCCAGCGTCTGGTTCTCGTTCTGGATCTTCACCCCTTCCTTCGCTTCAACGGCCTGATGCAGACCATCGGACCAGCGACGACCCGGCATGGTACGGCCGGTGTGCTCGTCGACGATGACGATCTCGTCTTTCTGGACGATGTAGTCCACGTTGCGTTCGAACAAGGTGTGAGCGCGCAGACCCGCATTGACGTGGTGCAGCAGGCTGATGTTGGAGGCGGAGAACAGGGAGTCGTTCTCGTCCAGCAGCCCCTCTTTCTTGAGCAGCTCTTCCACGAAGATCTGACCGTTTTCGGTCAGCAGGGCCTGACGGTTCTTCTCGTCCACCGTGTAGTGACCGTCACCGGTGTACTCTTCGGTATCTTCCTTGTCCTGCTTGACCAGCAGCGGGATCAGCTTGTTGACGCGAATATAGAGCTCGGAGCTGTCTTCGGCCGGGCCGGAGATGATAAGCGGAGTACGGGCTTCATCGATAAGCACCGAGTCCACCTCATCCACCAGCGCGTAGTTGAGCGGACGCTGTACGCGCTGCTCCGGCGAGAACGCCATGTTGTCGCGCAGGTAGTCAAAACCGAATTCGTTGTTGGTACCGTAGGTGATGTCGGCAGCGTAGGCGTCACGCTTCTGGGACGCATCCATACCGGGCACGTTGCAATCGACGGTCATGCCGAGGAAGGCAAACAGCGGACGGTTTGCCTCAGCGTCACGTTTGGCCAGATAGTCGTTCACCGTCACCACGTGCACACCACGGCCACTCAGGGCGTTCAGGTAAGCTGGCAGAGTCGCAGTAAGAGTCTTACCTTCACCGGTCTTCATTTCTGCGATGCGGTTGGAGTTCAGCACCATGCCGCCGATCAGCTGCACATCGAAGTGACGCATGCCAAACACCCGCTTGGAGGCTTCACGCACGGTCGCGAACGCTTCCGGCAGCAGTTGCTCCAGGGTCTCGCCCTGCTCGATACGCTGACGGTATTCGGCCGTTTTGGCCTGCAACTCGGCATCGGACAGAGCCTCGAACTGCGGCTCCATGGCATTGATCTGTTTTACAATTTTGCGCAAAGCCTTGAGCGTTCTGTCGTTCCGGCTGCCGATAATCTTGGTAAGCAGTGTGCTAATCATGGGTACCAACTATTTCTGGTTATAAAAGCGTTCCGTCACTGGAACTGAAGAAAAAAACCTAACCCCGTCTGGCACTGAGAAAGCGTGCGGGGTTGACCTGACGACCATCTTTCAACACTTCGTAATGCAGATGGACCCCGGTCGCGCGACCGGTGCGTCCCATCAAGGCAATCTTCTGACCCTGATCAACCAGGGTTCCCACCTCGACCAGCAACTTGGAGTTGTGGGCATAGCGGGTGACCAGGCCATTGCCGTGATTAATCTCCACCATATTGCCAAATTCCGGATGACGGCCCGCCCAGCTGACAATGCCGGGCCCGGTGGCCAGAATCGGGGTTCCGGGTTTGCCACGGAAATCGACCCCTTTGTGCATCTTGGCACGCCCGTTGAACGGATCGACCCGTCCACCAAACCCGGACGAGACCCAAACTCGCTCCTGTTTGACTGGCGTGCCGGAAATAAAACCGGCATCGGTGATATGGTGATTCATGATGAAAGATTCAAGTACCGACAGCTGCTCTTCACGGCTGCTGAGCTGCTGGCTGAGGTGTTTCATCGAGGCTTGCAGCTCGTTGAGGCTCACTTCCAGCTCTTCATCATAAGAAGGGCCGCCCATGGGGGGCAGCTCTTTGAAATTGAACTCGTCGGGATCGAGATCGGCCTGCTCGGTCAATCGTTCACCGAGGGCATTGAGACGGCCAAGCTGGCCTTGCATGGTGCCCACCTGAGCAGCCAGCATTGCCAACTGTTCACGGGCTTCGTCGCCACTCTGGTCGACGGACTGTTGCTCGGCAACGGCAAGCGCCACTTCCAGCGCCTCCATTTTTTGGTGCCAGCTCTGCCAGAGCCAACCACCACCAAGGGCCAACAGGGAGAAGAGAATACCGCCGACCCAGGCCAGACGTTGTTTGGGCAGGTGCAACTTGCGTCGCTGCTTGCCGTGGAGGATCAGGGTAATGCTCATAGAAATCAGTCTGCTCGGTCAGGTGCGGCCAGGAGCCTGCACGGGAAATAAAACCGGGAGATAATCGGTATTAAAGGATGGAGTAAACAAATGACGGAACGTCGGTGCGGAGAGAGGACCGACGTTCCGTTGCACAGCTATCAGGCCAGAACCAGACCGTTATCGTAGTAAGCGATAGGCGCTTTGTCGCCCTCACCCTCGAAGGTCACCAGTTCCCAAGCCTCCTGCTCGGCCAGCAAGGCACGCAGCAGCTTGTTGTTCAGGGCATGTCCGGTCTTGTAGGCACGGAACTCACCGATGATGCTGCGGTTACACATATAGAGGTCACCGATCGCGTCCAGCATCTTGTGCTTGACGAACTCGTCCTCATAACGCAAACCGTCTTCGTTCAGCACCCGATAATCGTCCAGTACCACGGCGTTTTCCAGGCTTCCGCCCAGCGCCAGGTTCTGGGAACGCAGGTACTCGATATCGCGCATGAACCCGAAGGTACGGGCACGGCTGATCTCTTTCACGAAGGAGGCACCGGAGAAGTCCAGTACGCAACGCTGATTGCGCCCTTCAAAGACCGGATGCTGGAAATCGATCTCGAGATCCATCTTGAAGCCGTTGCGATAGGGGTGGAATTCCGCCCACTTGTCGCCGTCTTCAACCCGGATGCTCTTCTTGATCCGCACAAACTGCTTGGCAGCATTCTGCTCACGGATCCCGACTTCCTGCAGCAGGTAGATAAAGGGATGCGCACTGCCGTCCATCACCGGGATCTCGGGCGCGTCAACCTCGACATAGAGGTTGTCGATCCCCATCCCGGCCAGCGCGGCAGAGAGGTGCTCAATGGTAGAGACACGGACACCGGCTTCGTTGACCAGAGCGGTACAGAGCACGGTATCGCGCACCTGATCGGCATTGGCTGGCAGCTCCACCACAGGATTCAGGTCGGTACGCAAGTAAACGATCCCTGTGTTCACAGGCGCCGGACGGAACGTCATAGTGACTTTCCGGCCCGAATGCAGGCCGACACCAGTCGCCTGTACACTCGTTTTCAAGGTTCTTTGTCTAATCATGGGTGTACCCTAAACAGCTTAAAATCCGGACCAGATGGTCGTTGGCAGGCCATCTTAGCACATTCCTTGAACAACAAACAAACAAGAGCCATAAGAGGCTTAGTCAGCTTGCTTGCGCAGGAACGCCGGAATATCCAGGTAATCCGGTTCGCGACGAGCTTGCGGCTCGGCGTTGACCACCTTGGCCGGGGCTTCGTCCATCACGCGGCCTTGCATCATGTCGCTGACCAGCGGCTGACGTACCGGGCGCTCTTGCACCTGGCTGCTCTTGACCAGCGTGATGTCCGGCTTGCGCTCGGCACCGATACCGGTCGCAACCACGGTCACACGCAGTTCGTCGTGCATTTCCGGATCGATTACAGTACCCACTACTACAGTGGCGTTCTCGGAAGCGAAGGCCTTGACCGCGTTACCCACGGTTTCGAACTCTTCGATGGTCATGTCCATACCGGCGGTGATGTTGACCAGGATGCCACGGGCACCGGCCAGATCCACGTCTTCCAGCAGCGGACTGGAGATGGCTTTCTCGGCCGCTTCTTCGGCACGGTCATCACCGGAGGCGGAACCGGTACCCATCATGGCGGTACCCATTTCACGCATCACGGTACGCACGTCCGCGAAGTCGACGTTGATCAAGCCCGGACGGGTGATCAGCTCGGCAATGCCCTGTACCGCGCCAAGCAGTACATCGTTGGCCGCCTTGAAGGCATCCAGCAGGGAGATACCGCGACCCAGCACCTTCAGCAACTTGTCGTTGGGGATGGTGATCAGGGAGTCGACGTTTTTGGAGAGCTCTTCGATACCGTGCGCGGCGAAGCCCATCCGTTTCTTCCCTTCGAAGGAGAACGGCTTGGTCACCACAGCAACGGTCAGGATGCCCATCTCGCGCGCCACTTCGGCCACGATCGGCGCAGCACCGGTACCGGTACCACCACCCATACCAGCGGCGATGAACACCATGTCGGAACCGGTCAGCAGCTCACGCAGCGCTTCGCGATCTTCCATGGCCGCATCACGACCCACTTCCGGATTGGCGCCGGCACCCAGCCCCTTGGTGATGCCACCGCCGATCTGCAGGGTAGTGTTGGCGCTGGAGTTACGCAGTGCCTGGGCGTCGGTGTTGACGGTAATGAACTCAACACCCTCAATATTTTGACGAACCATGTGCTCGACAGCGTTACCGCCGCCGCCACCTACACCGATCACTTTAATGACGGCTTCGTCAGTGTGGCTATCCATAAATTCAAACATGTTGTCTCTCCGCTTTATTTGCCTGACTCAGCAAAATTCTTAGAACTCGCCACGCAGCCAGTTGCTAACCCGTTTGACCAGGCCACCGACGCTTGCCTTGGCGGCATATTCTTTGTTGCTACCTGTGGCTTGATGGGTGCGGCCATATTGCAGCAACCCGACCGCAGTCGAGTACACCGGTGCCTGCACGTAATCACTCAAACCACGTATGTTCATGGGCTCTCCCACCCGGACCTGGCTCTGGAAGATCTGCTCTGCACACTCCACAATGCCTTCAATCTGGGCAGCGCCGCCGGTCAAGACCACACCGGCTGCCAGCTGATGCTTGACCCCCTGCGCTTTCAACTCGCTTTGTACCCGCACCAGCTCATCATTCACCATGGAGAGCAACTCGGTGTAACGGGGCTCAATCACTTCAGCCAGTGTCTGCCGTTGCAGGCTGCGCGCCGGGCGACCGCCGACACTGGGTACTTCAATATTGTCTTCCTTGCTGACCAGACGACCGAGGGCGCAACCGTAGCGCACCTTGATCGCTTCTGCGTCGAGCGGCGGCGTACCGAAGGCGTAGGCGATGTCGCTGGTCACAGTGCTGCCAGCATACGGGATCACCTTGGTGTGGCGCAGGGCTCCCCCGGTAAACAGCGACATGTCCATGGTACCGCCACCGATGTCCACCACGCAGACACCCAGCTCTTTCTCATCTTCGGTCAACACGGCATAGCTGGAGGCCAGCGCGGAGAAGATCAGTTGATCTACGCGCAAACCAACCTTCTCCACACATTTCTCAATGTTGCGGGCCATGTCGTTATGGCAGGTGATCAGGTGAACCTTGGCCGCCATCCGTACACCGGAGAGGCCGACCGGATTCTTGATCCCTTCCTGATAATCGATGGCAAACTCCTGAGGCAGCACATGCAGCACACGCAGCTCATCGGAGAGGCGAACCGACTTGGCGGTGTGGATCACGTTGTCCACATCCTCCTGGGTCACCTCTTCATCGGAGATGGGCACCATACCGGTCTCGTTACGGCAGTCGATATGCTTGCCGGACAACCCCAGATAGACCGAGCTGATCTGGCAATCTGCCATCATCTCGGCCTCTTCCACCGCGCGGCGCAGTGACTTGACCACGGAGTCGAGGTCATTGACCCCGCCCTTCTCCATTCCGCGAGAAGCGTGACTGCCCATACCGATGACGTTCAGTTCACCGTCCGGCAATACTTCCCCGACCAGAACCGCCACCTTGGTTGTGCCGATATCCAGTCCGACAATCAAATTCCTATCTGCGGTGTTGGTCATGCACTTTCTCTTCGCTCTTCTTCCAGCCAACTGCCATTCCGGTGTCGTATCGAAGATCCACGTAGGCGACTTGCGCACGGGGTTCGATAACCGGGAAGGCATCGATAAACCGCTGCAGCCGGAGCGCAATGTCATTGCGTCCCAGGAACAGCTTGATATTGCCATCCAGGGTCAGTTCCCAGGCATGGCGGGGGGTCAGATTCACCCCCAGCAACTTGTATCCCTTGGCAGCCAGTTGCGACTCGTACTGCCGACTCTCTTTCAACACCCGGGCGGCCTGGTCATCCGGCCCTGACAGCTGCAACAGCGGCGTCTTGACCCGATCCGGGGCACTGAATACCTTGCCCTTGGTGTTGACGAAGCGGTTGCCATTCCAGCGCGCCGCCACATCTTGTTCCGTGAGGTAGATCTTGATCTTGTTCGGCCACTTCTTTCGTACCGAGACCGAGGCCACCCATGGCAGGGCATTGAGCCTTGCCTGCAATTCGTTGACGTCCAATTCGAAGAAATTGCGCAGCTCGGCGCCATCCAGCACGGCCATCCGCAGCTCTTCGGTTTGCAAATACTGGTGTTGCCCCTGCAGCAACAGCTCGCTCATGGGCAACCGGTTGGCATCTGTCAGCCAACCTTTAACATCCAGCGCCGTCCGGTAGCAGCCCCATATCACCAGCAGGAAAAATGCTACTCCTGCGATGAAGCCACCCTTGGTGCGCCCCTGTGCCCTTGCCTCCACCCGATCGATCCCCGTGTAACGCGCTAAACCGGCCTTTGACAGACCGGTTCGCCATTATATAGGCCCCGGCTTGGCGGTCAAAATACTCATTGGGCCCTCAGGCGCCAGATTTCATGCTATCTATGCTCAATTTCATCTCTCCGAGACGACGGGCCAGTGCCCCGACGTTCCCGGCGCCTTGAGTCAGCACCAAATCCCCCTCGCCGATCAGGTCGGCCAGCACGGCTGGCACGTCATCTGGCGTGGCGACGAAGATGGGTTCCAGGTTGCCACGCGAGCGAATGGAGCGGCACAGTGCCCGTCCATCAGCGCCCGGGATCGGCTCCTCACCGGCAGCATAAACCTCCAGCATCACCAGCACGTCTACCTTGGATAGCACATCGGCGAAGTCCTCGTAGAGGTCGCGGGTGCGGGTATAACGGTGCGGCTGGAACACCATCACCAGGCGCTTCTCGGGCCAACCGGCACGGGCGGCGTTGATAGTGACCTTCACTTCGCTCGGGTGGTGTCCGTAATCGTCCACCAGCATCGCCTTGCCGCGACCGGTTTCAAACTCGCCATACTGCTGGAAGCGACGACCAACCCCTTCAAATTTGGCCAGAGCAGAGATGATGGCCTCATCGCTAACCCCGTCCTCTGTCGCGACAGCTATCGCCGCTGCAGCGTTCAATGCGTTGTGAATACCCGGCAAATTGAGGGTCACCTGCAGCTCGCCCGCCTCTTTGCGGCGAACACGGAAGCAGCTGTGGTTGGTTGTCTGGACAAAATCCAGCACCTGCACATCCGCATCGTCAGAGAGACCGTAGGTCAGGGTCGGGCGGGCAATCTCGGGCAACATGCCACGGATCACCGGATCATCGATGCAGACCACCGCCAGTCCGTAGAAGGGCAGGTTGTGCAGAAACTCGATGAAGGTGGCCTTCAGCTTGGAGAAATCACCGCCGTAGGTATCCATGTGATCCGCTTCGATGTTGGTCACGATAGAGACCATCGGCTGCAGATGCAGGAAAGAGGCGTCGCTCTCGTCCGCTTCGGCAATCAGGTAGCGGCTGCTACCCAGACGGGCATTGGTACCGGCACTGTTGAGCAGGCCACCGATGACGAAGGTCGGGTCGCGGTCGGCTTCGGCATAGATACTCGCCACCAGACTGGTGGTGGTGGTTTTGCCGTGGGTACCGGCGATGGCGATACCGTGACGGAAACGCATCAGCTCGGCCAGCATCTCGGCGCGGCGCACGACCGGGATCCGCAGTTCGCGGGCAGCCAGCAGCTCCGGGTTGTCCTGCTTGATGGCGGTAGAGACCACCACCACGCTGGCCCCCTCAACGTGTTCGGCACTATGGCCGACGAAGATGTGGGCGCCCAGTCCGGCCAACCGCTCGGTCACGGCGTTGCGAGCCAGATCAGAACCCGTTACCTGATACCCTTCGTTGGCAAGCACTTCGGCGATCCCGCCCATACCGGCACCACCGATGCCGATAAAGTGGATGCGACGCACGCGGCGCATTTCGGGGATCACAGTACGCAGTTTTGCCAGTTCAACCTTGGTCATAATCGTCTCTTTAGTCTGCCGCAGGCCGTGTGCCGTCAAAGCGCGGCTGCACGGCGGCATCAATACATACAGGTACAAGGCTGCCCGGTGTCACCGCTGCAACCTTGCTCATCAATCTTTACCACGCTGCCCGGTTGCGAGCTGTTTGCACTCATCGGCAACCCGCTCGGCCGCATCGGTGATGGCGACGCGGCGAGCCGCTTTCGCCATGTTAAACAGGGTCTCCCGGCGACCAGCCAGCCAGGTCAGGCGTGCCGCCAGTGAAGCTGTGTTCAACTCGGACTGGGGCAGAAACTCGGCCGCTCCGCCGTCGACCAGCGTCAGGGCGTTACGGGTCTGGTGATCATCCACCGCATGGGGCAGCGGCACAAAAATGGCGGCCACACCGGCGGCAGCCACTTCGGAAACAGTCAGCGCACCGGCACGGCAGACCACCAGGTCGGCCCAGGCGTAGGCGCTGGCCATATCCTTGATAAATTCGCTCACCTCGGCATTGATGCCGTGCTGGGCATAGGCAGCAGAGACGGCCTCTGCATTGCCCTTGCCACACTGGTGACGCACTTCAATGGGCACGCCGGATGCCGCCACCGCAGCAGGTACCTGCTCGTTGAGCACCCGCGCACCCAGACTGCCACCCACGATCAGCAGATGCAGTGGCTCATCCCCACTGCGCAGTTGCGGATCCGGCAGGGCGACCACTTCGGGACGCACCGGATTGCCCACCACGGCGGTACGATGGCTCGGCGCGAAGGCACCCGGAAATGCCATCAGCACCCGCCTGGCGATACGGGCCAGCAGCTTGTTGGTCATGCCGGCAGCGGCATTCTGCTCATGGAGCAGCAGCGGGATGCCGGAGAACCAGGCCGCCACGCCACCCGGGCCGGAAGCAAAACCGCCCATGCCGAGCACCACATCAGGACGAACGGTCTTGAGTACCTGACGCGCCTGCAGGATTGATTTGACGATGCGATAGGGCGCCACCAGCAATCGCTTGATGCCGTTGCCACGCACCCCCTGAATATCGATGAAGGAGATGGGATAACCGTGGGCGGGCACCAGCTCCGCCTCCATCCGGTCGGCAGTGCCGAGCCAGTGGACAGTCCAACCCTGGGCCTTCAGACGATCGGCCACGGCCAGACCTGGGAACACATGCCCACCGGTACCACCTGCCATCACCAACAGAGTCTTGCTCACTAAACCTCCCGCACGCGCGCCTGGGCTGTCGCCTGACGCAACTCAAAATCGATTCGAATCAACATGCTCACCGCCACCGACATGATGATGAGACTGGAACCACCGTAACTCACCAGCGGCAGGGTCAAGCCCTTGGTTGGCATCATGCCGCTGGCTGCGCCGACGTTAACGAAGGTCTGGAAGCTGAACCAGATGCCGATGCCGATCGCCAGATAACCGTCGTAGAGCCGCTCGGCAACCAGCGCGCGATGCCCCAGCTTGAGCGCCTTGACCGCCAGCGCAAAAATCAGGAACAGGGCGCCCAGCACCCCGACGTAGCCCAGCTCTTCACCGAGGATCGCAAACACGAAGTCGGTGTGCGCTTCCGGCAGGTACTCCATCTTCTGGATAGAGTTG
>NZ_QAJD01000153.1:1663-34485 GCF_003061465.1 Aeromonas sp. HMWF017 | reverse complement strand
ACCAAACGCCATCAGCGACTGGGTCAACTGGTAGCCGCTGCCGAACGGATCGGCCCAAGGATCCATAAAGGAGGTCACCCGCCGCATCCGGTAGGGCTCGACGATGATCAGCATCACCACCGAACCGAGGCCCGCGCCGATCAGGGTCAAAAACTGTCCCAATCGGGCACCGGCCAGAAACAGCATGCCGAACGAGGTAACGAACATCACCACGGTGGAACCCAGGTCCGGCTGCAACAGCAGCAAGACCGCCAGCACCCCAAACACCGCCAGCGGTTTCAGGAATCCGATCCAGGCTTCGCGCACTTCGCTCTGGCGCCGCACCAGATAACCGGCCAGATAGACAAACAGCGCCAGCTTGCCAAACTCGGCAGGCTGCAGGTTGAAGGGGCCAAGCGGCAACCAGCGCACCGCACCGTTGACGTTGCGGCCCACCAGCAGCACCAGCACCAGCATCAAGATCGCCAGCAGCAGCATGGGGCCATTGTGCTGTTGCCAGCGCGCCATCGGCACCTGCAACACAAACCAGGAGATACCGAGCGCCATCACCAGAAACAGGGCGTGACGCTTCACAAACATGAAGGGGTCATCCCCCAGCGCAATCCCCTCGGGGATCGACGCCGAGGCCACGATGACCACCCCGACCGCCATCAGGGAGAGCGCCAGCAGTACCAGCTGCCGATCGTAGAGACCGGCAGGACGCGCCGGTAACAACCAGCGCTGGAACAGACCTGCTGCTGCGCGAAGGGCGTTCATAGCGCCAGCACCATTTCGGTGAAGCGATCGCCACGCACCTCGAACGACTTGAACTGATCGAGGCTGGCACAGGCTGGCGCCAGCAGCACCCAGTCACCAGGCTTGGCATCGGCCGCCGCTTTGGCAACTGCAGCGGCCAGGTCGGCCACCCGTTCGGTCTGCTCGCCCAATGCCAGCAGCACCTCGGCATCCTGACCGAAGCAGTACATGTGATCGATCTGGTTGCCCAGCAGCGTCTGGAGCGGGCCAAAATCCTGCCCCTTGCCCTGACCACCGGCCAACAGCAACAGGCGCCCCTTGACCGACTCGCGCACACCGGCAACGGCAGCCAGCGTGGCTCCCACGTTGGTGGCCTTGGAGTCGTTGATCCAGCGCACCCCGTTCACCTCGCGCACGAAGCGGGCACGATGGGGCAAGCCCTCGAAACGACGCAGCACGGTAAGCTGAGCCGCACGAGGAATGCCGACCGCATCGCACAGCGCCATGGCGGCCAGCGCGTTGGCCTGATTGTGGGCACCGACGATCTTCATCTCGTCTACCGCCAGCAGCGGTTCACCGTGCAACGTCAACCAGTAGCGGTCATCCAGCAGGCAACGGCCATAGCCATTGCAGTCGAGACCAAAGCTCTGCCACACCTGGCCCACATCGGGCAGGGTCTGGGCATCATCACGATTGACCAGAATGTGTTTGGAGTGCTGATGGATCTCCATCTTGGCGGCGCGATAGTCGGCCATGCCCTGATAGCGATCCATGTGATCTTCTGAGAGGTTCAGCACCACGGAGGCGGCAGCACGCAAACTGTGAGTTGTTTCCAGCTGGAAGCTGGAGAGCTCCAGCACACAGAGATCCATCGGCTGCTTGAGCAGCTCCAGCGCAGGCGTGCCGATATTGCCGCCCACACCGACATTGAGGCCGGCTTCGGCAATCATCTCGCCCACCAGGGTAGTGACGGTGCTCTTGCCGTTCGAGCCGGTGATGGCGATGACCGGGGTCTGGGTCTCGCGCACAAACAGCTCGATATCACCGACGATCTGCACGCCACACTCGGCAGCCGCTTTCAGTTCGGGGGTCGCCAGCGCGATACCCGGGCTCGCGACGATCATGTGCGCCTGCTTGAGCAGTGCCTCGTCGAGCCCGTGAATGAGCTCCACCTCCGGCGGCAGTTGATCCTTGCCGGGCGGGTTGGCACGGGTATCCATCACCAGTGGCGTCACGCCACGGCCGAGGAAGTAATCGACACAGGAGAGCCCGGTTTTGCCCAATCCGATGATGATGACCATGGCCTTACCTCACCTTCAGGGTGGCAAGACCCAGCAGCACCAGCACGAGGGTGATGATCCAGAAGCGCACGATGACGCGCGGCTCCGGCCAGCCCTTCTTCTCGTAGTGGTGATGGATCGGTGCCATGCGGAAGATCCGCACGCCGCGCAGCTTGTATGAACCCACCTGCAGGATCACCGAGACAGTCTCCATCACGAAGACGCCACCCATGATCACCAGCAGGAACTCCTGACGGACCAACACGGCGATGGTACCGAGCGCGCCGCCCAGTGCCAGGGAACCAACGTCCCCCATGAATACTTGCGCCGGATAGGTGTTGAACCAGAGGAAACCCAGACCCGCCCCGACGATGGCGGTACAGACGATCACCAGCTCGGAGGTATAGGGCACGTAGGGAATGTGCAGGTAGTTGGCAAAGTTGACGTTACCGGTAGCCCAGGCGGTCAGGGCAAAGCCCCCCGCCACCATCACGGTCGGCATGATGGCCAGGCCATCGAGACCGTCGGTCAGGTTGACCGCGTTGGAGGTGCCAACGATGACAAAGTAGGTCAGCACGATAAACATCAGGCCAAGCTGCGGCATCACATCCTTGAGGAAAGGCACCACCAGCTGGGTTTGGCCCTCATGGGTTGCGGTCGCATAGAGGAACACCGCCACCGCCAGCGCTACCGCGGATTGCCAGAAATACTTCCAGCGCGCGATCAGGCCGTCGGTATTCTTGCGCACCACCTTGAGGTAGTCGTCGGCAAAGCCGATGGCACCGTAGGCACCCAGCACAAACAGCACCAGCCAGACATAGGGGTTGTCGAGGCGGCACCAGAGCAGCACAGACGTGAAAATCGCCGCAATGATCATCAGGCCACCCATGGTCGGGGTACCCCGCTTGCTGAGGTGGGACTCGGGACCGTCGTTGCGGATCACCTGACCAAACTTCAGGATCTGCAGGCGACGGATCAGGCGCGGCCCCATCCAGAGGGCAACCCCCAGTCCGGTGATGATCGACAGGATGGCGCGAAACGTCAGGTAGGAGAAGACGTTGAAGAAGGTGAAGTGCGGGGTGAGCAGTTCGGCCAGCCAGACTAGCATGTGGCTGACTCCTGACGGTCTTTGACCATCTCGACGATATCTTCCATACGGGAGCCACGGGCCCCCTTGACCAGAATCGAAATTTCCTGATGTGTATTTATCATTTGCGCAAGCACTTCAAACAACGACGCCTTGTTATCGAAATGTCGGCCAGCCGCGGCATCTGCGGTGTGGCGACTCTCTTCCCCCACTGTCAGCACGGCATCCAGACCACGCTCGCGGGCATGACGGCCAACCCGGGCGTGTTGCTCGGCAGACTCCTCACCCAGTTCCCGCATATCACCGAACACCAGCACCTTGAAGCCGCCCATGGCGGTCAGGGCATCGATGCCCGCCAGCACGGATTCCACGCTGGCATTGTAGGTATCATCCACCAGAGTCAGACCACCCCAGCGCTGGACGCAGAAGCGCCCCTTGACCGGCGCCATCTGTTCCAGCCCCGCCTTGACGGAGCCGAGGGATGCGCCGAGGGCCAGACAGCCCGCGGCGGCAGCCAGTGCGTTGGCCACGTTGTGGCGACCCGGGATCGCCAGAGTCAGGCTCAGCTCACCCTGCGGGGTCACCATCACGAACTCGGCGCAGCCTTGTTCGTTGAGCACAAGGTTGCGCGCGTGGAACGGCTGGCTCTGATCTTCGATGGAGAAGGCGCACTGAATGCCGCGTTCCCGCCACTTCGGCCAGAATTCGTTGTCGGCATTGACGATGGCGGTGCCGCCCTCGCTCAGCCCCTCAAAAATTTCGCTCTTGGCGTGGAACACCCCTTCCAGCGAGCCGAAACCCTCCAGATGGGCCGCCGCCACGTTGTTGATGATGGCGGCATCGGGTTTGGCCAGTGAAGTAGTCCAGGCGATCTCGCCCGGATGGTTGGCCCCCAGCTCCATCACCGCAAACTTGTGTTGCGGTTCGAGGCGCAGCAGGGTGAGCGGCACGCCCACCTCGTTGTTGAAGTTGCCAGCGGTGGCCAGCACTTCCCCTTCGTTGCGCAGTATGGCGGTTGCCATCTCCTTCACCGTGGTCTTGCCGCAGCTGCCGGTAATGGCCAGCACTTTCGGGTTGATGCGCTCACGCACCAGTTTGCCGAGTCGGCCCAGCCCCTTGAGGGTATCGGCTACCACCAGCTGGGTGATTGCCAGCGGCAGTTCGCGCTCGACCAGCAGGGCAGAGGCCCCTGCCTGAACGGCCTGCTCGCAAAAATCGTGGGCATCGAAGCGCTCGCCGCGCAGGGCAACGAACAGGGCACCCGCGCCCAGAGTGCGGGTGTCGGTACTGACGACGGTGATCTCGCCATCGTCACCAATCAGACGGGCATCGAGTACCTGCGCCAGCTCGGCAAGCCTGAGGGTCATCATTTGAATGACTCCAATAATGTGTGCAAGGCGGCCGCGACGGTTTCCCGGTCGCTGTAGTGCCGCTTGTCGGTTCCAATGATCTGATAATCCTCGTGACCCTTACCGGCCACCAGGATGATGTCCTGTTTGCTCGCCTGACCGATGGCCAGCGCAATCGCCTTGACCCGGTCGTGCTCCACCTGCACCGCAGCAGGATCGCGAAGACCCGCCACCATGTCGGCCATGATCCGGGCCGGCTCCTCGGTACGGGGATTGTCATCGGTCAGGATCACGCGATCCGCATACTGTTCAGCCATGGCTGCCATCATGGGGCGCTTGCCGCGATCCCGATCACCACCACAACCGACCAGACACCAGAGCTGGCCTGTGCAGTGCACCCGCAGGGCTTGCAATGCCTTCTCCAGTGCATCCGGGGTGTGGGCGTAATCGACCACCGCCAGCGGCGTATCGCCACCACCAAAACACTCCATGCGGCCGGTCACTGGTTGCAATTTCGGGGCAGTTGCCAGCAGTTCGTTGAAGTCGTAACCGAGCACCAGCATCACGCCCATCGCGGCCAGCACATTGCTGACGTTGAAGCGCCCGAGCAAGGGGGCGGATAATACACCATTCCCCCAACTGGAGTTAATCTGCGCACGAAAACCTTGCTGGTGAAAATCGAGCTGCTGCGCCGTTAATTGACGGCCAGAATGGTGTTCAATCGGGCCATCCACACTGAAGGCCACCGCTGTCGGGTATTTTTCGAGCCACTTGGCACCCAACTCGTCATCACGGTTGATCACCGCATTCGACTCATCGACCAGCTGCAACAGCTGCTCCTTTGCGGCGCCATAGGCTTCCATGGTGCCGTGGTAGTCGAGGTGATCCCGGCTCAGGTTGGTGAAAACCGCGGCGGCAAAGGGCAACGCGGCGACGCGGTGCTGCACCAGACCGTGGCTGGAGACCTCCATCGCCACCAGATCCGCGCCCTGTTCTTGCAGCGCCGCCAGATTGGCTTGCACCTGCACGGCGCTGCCGGTGGTGTTTTCCGCTTCGATCAAATTGCCAAACAGGCCGTTGCCGATGGTGCCCATCACACCCGCCTTGCCACCCAGCAGGGTGCGCCAGTTGGCGACCAGCAGTGCTGTAGTGCTCTTGCCGTTGGTGCCGGTGATCCCGACCAGATCCAATTTTTGGGCTGGCTGATCGTAGAAATAGCCCGCAAGAGCAGAGAGGTGAGCGGGCAGATCCCGCATCCCGATACAGGGAACCGGAGTCGATGGTGGGATAAATTCACCATCCTCCTCAAACACAACAGCGGTCGCTCCCTGAGCCACCGCCTGTTCGATAAACCGTCTGCCATCCACCTGATGACCACGAATGGCCACGAAAAGCGAGCCGGGGCCAACCCGCCGACTATCCAGCTGGATATCGGTCAAGGTGAGCGCCGGCGCCTGGATACCGAAGGGGCGCAGTAATGCATCAAGTGCGCGGGACAAGAGAAGCCTCCGTACGGGCAAGTTTGGTGGGCACCGCTGGCGGCACCGCATCGGGACGAATATTGAAGAGCTGCAGCACCCCGCCCATGGCCTCTGCAAACGGTGGGGTCGCCACGGCGCCGCCATAATAGGCGCTGCCTTTTGGCTCGTTGATCACCACCACCATGACGAAACGGGGATCACTGGCGGGTGCGAAACCGGCAAACCAGGCCATGTAATCCTTGCCATAGCCACCAGCGACGGCGACCTTGGCGGTACCACTCTTGCCACCGACCCGATAGCCCGGGATCTTGGCTTTTGGAATGGCGTTGTCGACCACATACTCCAGCGCCTGCAACATGGCAGCGGCGTTGTTGTGATCGATAACCTGCTCACCCTTGGGCGGCGTAGTCACCTTGACGATGGAGAGCGGCACCCGTTTGCCCTTGTTGGCCAGGGTGGCGTAGGCGGAAGCCAGCTGCAGCGGGGTGACTCGCAGACCATAACCGAACGAGAGGGTTGCTCGCTCGATGTCGGACCAGCGACGACGCTGGGGCAGCATGCCGCTGCTCTCACCCATCAGCCCGCTACCGGTATCCATGCCGAAACCGAACATGCTGAGGGTATTGATCATCTCCTGCGCCGGCATCCGCAACGCGATGCGCGACATACCGATGTTGGAGGAGTAACGCAGGATATCGTAGAGGTTGGTCGCCTTGTGGATACTGACGTCCTTGATCTGCTTGGCACCGATAAAGAGCGGACCACCGGGAATGAAATCTTTCCAGCTGGTGACACCTGCCTGCAAGGCACTGAGCAAAATCAATGGCTTGACGGTCGAACCCGGCTCGTAGGTATCGGTCACCACCCGGTTGCGTACCCGGAAACTCTGATACTGGCCGCGGTTGTTCGGGTTATAGGAGGGGGTGTTGACCATGGCGAGTACTTCACCGGTCTTGATATCCAGCATCACCATGGAGCCGGAGGTCGCCTTGTTCTCGTCGGTTGCCCGCTTGAGGGCACGGTAGGCCAGAGCCTGCACTCGCTGATCGATACTGAGCTGCAGATCGTTGGCGTTCTTGCCCTCTTTGACGATGCCAAGCCGCTCGATGACGCGCCCCTGACGATCCTTGCGCACCCGCATTTCGCCGGGTGTCGCCGTCAGCCACTCGTTGTAGCTGCGCTCGATCCCTTCAATACCGCTGCCATCGATGTTGGTTACCCCCACCAGATGGGCGCTGATCTCGCCGGTCGGGTAGAAGCGGCGTGCTTCGGGGCGCAGGTAGACGCCACCCAGCTTGAGCCCCTTGATATATTCCGCCACCGCAGGAGTAACCTGACGCTGCAGATAGACGAAGCGCTTGCTGGGGTTGGCGATGCGGTGTTTGAGGGTATTGATGTCGAGCTTGAGCACGGCGGAGAGCGCCAGCCAGGCTCGCTCATTATTGATGGCACCGGATTCATGTACTGTCTTGGGATCAGCCCAGACCGCCTCTACCGGTACAGAAACCGCCAGCTGCTCGCCGTTGCGATCGGTGATCATGCCGCGCACCGCCTGAGTGGCGGTGGTACGCAGCGAACGCATGTCACCCTCCTGACGCAGACGATCCGGATTGATTACCTGGATCCAGGCCAGACGCAGGATCAGACCCACAAACGCGATGCCGATAAACACCGCAAGCGTGCGAAAGCGCCACGGATAGATCGATGGCGCTTTGACATTCGCTTTGGCAGCTTTGGCTGTAGCCTTGCGTTTCATGGTTGGGTAATTACCTTCTCGGTGGTCACCAGCGGACGACCCATCTGCAACTTGTCCATCGCCAGACTCGCCACCCGGGAATGTTCAGCCAGTGTGCCCTGTTCCAGCAGCAGGTGGCGCCATTCGATATTGAGGCGATCCTCTTCCGCCATCAGATCGTTCTGCTTGGCCGTCAGACCACGGGTCATGTTGGTCACCAGGATCACGGCAAACGCGGTCACCAGCACGGCGACCGACAGAAAAATCTGCAGCTTGTGCCGCCAGAGATCGGCAACGATCTCCTTGGCCAGATGAACACGCACTTCGCTCATCGCTTACTCCGCCAGCCGTTCGGCAACCCGCAGCACCGAGCTGCGTGATCGGCTGTTTTCAGATACTTCATGATCAGAAGGCTTGAGTGCCTTGCCGACCGACTTCAATTTGCGACCGCCAGCCAGCTGGGCCTCGGTCAACGGAATGCCGTAAGGCACTTCCGGCCCCTTCTCGTGCTTGCGGATGAAATGCTTTACCAATCGGTCTTCCAGCGAATGGAAGCTGATCACAGACAGACGGCCGTGAGGTGCCAGCACTTCCAGCGCACCGTTGAGCGCGGTTTCGATCTCGTCCAGCTCGCTGTTGATATAGATGCGAATGGCCTGGAAGCTGCGGGTTGCAGCATGCTTGCCCTTCTCCTTGCTCGGATTGACCCGGGCAATCATCTCCGCCAGTTGACGTGTACGCACATAAGGCTCGGTCACCCGGTCGTGCACGATGGCACGGGCGATCTTCTTGGCAAAACGCTCCTCACCGAAGGTCTTCAGCACCCAGGCGATGTCATCCACATCGGCCTTGGCCAGCCACTCGGCGGCGCTCTGGCCGGAGGTGGGGTCCATCCGCATATCGAGCGGACCATCTTTCATAAAGCTGAAGCCGCGCTCGGCATCATCCAACTGGGGTGAAGAGACCCCCAGATCCAGCAGGAAGCCATCCACCTTGCCCAGCAAACCGCGCTCATCCAGATAGGAGGCGATGCCGGAGAAGGGGCCGTGCACGATTTCGAAACGGGGATCCTGGATCTTGGCTGCTTCGGCGATCGCCTGGGGATCGCGGTCGATGGCGATCAGGCGGCCATTGGGGCCAAGGTGCTGCAGGATCAGACGAGAATGACCACCACGGCCAAAAGTACCGTCGACGTAGACACCGTCCGGCTTGATGGCCAGACCTTCAACGGCTTCGTGCAGCAGCACTGTGATGTGTTCAGCGGCTTGGGTCATTTATAAAGAGAAATCCTGTAGTCGTGGTGAGCTTGCCCAATCGTCCCCGGGCAGACCCAAGATGTCGTCATTGACCTGTTGTTGCCAGCGGGCTTCATCCCACAGCTCAAACTTGTTGAGCTGGCCCACAAGCATGATTTTCTTATCCAGCCCCGCATGGTTGCGCAGTGGCTGACTGAGCAGCAGGCGGCCATTGCCATCCAGCTCGCATTCGGTTGCATGTCCCAGCAGCAGTCGCTGCAAACGGCGCTCTTGCGGATTCATGCTGGAGAGGGTCTTGAGCTTGCGCTCGACCTCTTCCCATTCATTCAGGGGATAAAGCAGCAGACAGGGATGAGCAATATCGATGGTACAGACCAGCTGGCCGTCGCTTTCATCGCGCAGCCAATCACGGAATTTGGTCGGAATAGCCAGCCGCCCTTTACTGTCCAGGCTGATGGCATGAGCGCCACGCAACAAATTGCAGTCCCTGAAGGTGAGTGAGCAGGCAGATTGCCCCTCTAAAAACCACTTTGATCCACTTTTCCCCACCTTGAAGTTTAAGGACGTGCAGGGGGCTTTTCAAGCAAGGAGATGGGACAGATGGAACATATTGACGCAGCAATTGCATACCGCGGATTGAGTGGGTTGATTTTCCACAAGTTATTTGGCGTTAAACTCTGGTGATTAATTGAAATAAGTGAATGAACTGAGAACACACACAATATGTGGGTGCGAACAACCATCCCGGGTTCTATCACCATCTATCGCTGCCATCGTGCCAAATACGAAACTATTCGATTGATTTAAAACATATAATTTCATTCAAAATGACAAGGCCGAGAATATCCTGCCAACGAAGCCATATTTTCTCATGCATAAAAAAGAGCCCCGCGATAAATCGCGGGGCTCTTCGGAATGAGGTCGGAGTCGGCCTGTAAGCCGGGTTCTGTACCGGGTTGCCCCGGGTAGCAATCATTCCTCTAGGCCAGCAATCGCTCGCTGGCTCAAGCAACCTACCCGCCCCCAACGCGGGCCGCGCCAATAGGGGCCTATTTGGTCTTGCTTCGGGTGGAGTTTACCGTGCCACGAACTGTTGCCAGTCGCGCGGTGCGCTCTTACCGCACCCTTTCACCCTTACCTGATCCCTTGCGGGCCATCGGCGGTCTGCTCTCTGTTGCACTGGTCGTAGGCTCACGCCCCCCAGGCGTTACCTGGCACCCTGCCCTGTGAAGCCCGGACTTTCCTCCCCTCCGCCCGTCTGTCCCGAGGGACACAACGACGAAGCAGCGATTGCCCAGCCAACTCCGAGGCGCGGATTATAGCCTTGCGATACGCACGGGGTAAACCGGCAATTCCCGTTTACAGCCATTTATCGCGCTTTGCTCCCCGTTTACAGGCTGACTGCTTGTCGGTATGGGGGATTGCAGAGGTCAAAAAACAGTCTGGCGACCGATTAACCGACTCAATAGTGCTCGAGACCGTACTTGTAGAGGGCATTCTTCTTCACGCCGTGGATCTCGGCGGTCAGGGCGGCCGCTTTTTTCAGTGGCAGCTCGGTTACCAGCAGCCCCAGAGTGCGGATCGCCTCGGCCGGCAGATCCTCTTCCTCTTTGGAGGCGCCAGCCACGACCAGTACGATCTCGCCGCGGCAGCGGTTGTCATCCTCGCCAAGCCAGGTCAGCATTTCGGAGGCTGGCAGACCGTGGATGGACTCGAAGGTCTTGGTCAGCTCGCGGCACACCACCACCTGACGCTCGCCGAGAATGCGAGCAATCGCTTCCACTGTATCCTGCACACGGCGCGGAGATTCGTAAAACACCAGCGAGCGGGTGTCTTCGATAACGGCTTGCAGACGATCATCGCGTCCCTTGCTCTTGGCGGGCAGGAAGCCCTCAAAGGCAAAGCGATCGGTGGGCAGACCGGCCGCGCTCAGGGCGGTGATGGCGGCACAGGGACCGGGCAGCGGCACCACCTTGACCCCGGCTTCACGACAGCGGGTGACCAAGTGATAACCGGGGTCGCTGATGAGCGGGGTGCCGGCATCGGAGACCAGCGCAACACTCTTGCCCTCTTTGATCCGGCCGATCAGCACATCGGCTTTCTGCTGCTCGTTGTGATCGTGCAGGGCGAAGGTCGGCACCGAGATTTGGTAGTGGCTGAGCAGGATACCGGTATGACGGGTATCTTCGGCTGCCACCAGATCGACACTGCGTAAAATGTCCAATGCACGCTGGGTGATGTCCGCCAGATTGCCGATCGGAGTGGGGACTATATACAGGGTTGGGATGTCACTCATGGGATCTCCGAGTGCCCCGACAATTGTGTCGCCATATTGGCCCGTTTACACTATGGGGAACTTCAACACTGGTCGGGGAATGAACTTGAACCGGGTTACAAAGCAGCTAAGTGTATCACGACTCTTCGGCATCATACTCGCGGCAGTACTGCTCGCCGCCTGTGCGTCGGAGCCCAATCAACCGTCAGGGCAGTCAGGCATGCCCTCTGCGTTCTCCAATCTGACCAAGAATGCCCAGTGGTATCTTGAGCAGGTGGACCCGGCCAAGCCGGCTGAGGCCTTTACCTGGCAGATGCTGGCGGCACGCAGTTATCTGGCGCTGGGCCAGGCCAAACCGGCCTCGGCACTGTTCCAGCAATTGCAGAAGCAGGCCAAAGACCCCGCCCAGAAGGCGCAGTTGCAACTGCTGCAAGCCCATCTGTTGCTGGCACAAGGCCACGCCAATCAGGCGCTGATCCTGCTGGAAGGCAAACCCGAGGCGGTGCTGGATGCCGATACCCAGAAGGATTGGTATCGCCAGCGCGTGGTGCTGCAGCTCGACATCAACAACAAGTTTGGCGCAGCCAAGTCGTTGATTGCACTGGAGCCCTACCTCAATCAGAGCGAGCAGGCGACCAACCATCAGCAAATCTGGTCGTTGCTCAAAAGCATGACCCCCTCCACCCTGCAGGCGCTGGAAGAGGCTCCAGCCCCTGATGTGACCACCGGCTGGTTGCGACTGGCGGCACTGGTCAACGAGTTTGGCGCCCAGCCGAACCTGCTGGCCCGCCAACTGGCAGGCTGGAAGCGCGACTTCCCCAACCATCCAGCCCAGAAGGATATGCCGGCAGGATTGGGCGATCTGGCGGCCACGGCCAGCACCTCGGTGCAACAGATCGCTGTGCTGCTACCCCTCTCCGGCAATCTGGAGCCGCAGGGCGCCGCCATCCGTAACGGTATGCTGATGTCTTATAAGGAAAATCAGGGGCGATTCACCCTGAACTTCTACGACACCCAGAGCAAGTCGACCGGCGACCTTTATAAGCAGGCGATTCAGGAGGGGGCAGACATGATCATCGGCCCGCTGCTGAAAGACCGGGTCGAGGAGCTGCTCAAGGCCAATCCGACCGTGCCGGTACTGGCGCTCAACGAGCTGGACAAGCCGGTCGTCAACGACACCACCTACTACTTCTCCCTCTCTGCCGCCGCAGATGCCGCGCAGGCAGCCCAGTACCTCTACACCCAGGGCTACCGTAAACCGCTGCTGATCGCCGCTCAGGGTCGGATCGGTTACAGCAGTATCAAAGCGTTCGAGCAGAGCTGGGCCACCCTGAGCCAGGATAAGCCGGTCGTTGCCACCTTCGGTGCCCGCAACGAAGTGCAGGGGATGGTCAAGAATGCCCTGAGCGGCCGCTCTACCGCCCGAGCTGGTGAAGTGGTGCAACTCTCTGATGCCGCACCGCGCAGCATCGATGCCGTTTATGTGGTGGCCAACAGCCTGGAAACCCGGATGATCAAGCCCTACGTGGATGTCTCGGTCAATCCGATGGGCAGCCTGCCCATCTACACCAGCTCCCGTGGCTACGACAGCGCCGCAACCGAGGTCACCTCCGAGCTCAACGGCATGCATATCGCCGATATGCCGCTGCTGCTGGGCGGCTACGAGAAACAACGCGAGCAGATCGCTCTGCTCTGGCCACAGACCCAGGGTGACCTGTTGCGCCTGTTTGCCATGGGCTACGATGCCGTCAGCCTGGCTGAGAACCTGCAGCAGATGCGCAAGGTGGGTGGCATGCAGCAGGCCGGCATGAGCGGTCAGCTGAGCGTTGATGCCCAGGGTAATATCGTGCGGATGCTGAGCTGGGGTACTTACCAGAACGGCAAACTGGTCGACGAGAACGCCGTTCAGCAGCTGGAGGAGCCCTCCAATGAAGGAACTATGGAAACGGATGCGCCAGCAGTTGCCGAGCCTGTTCCCCTCACCAACGAGCAAGGGACAGCACTTTGAACAAGTCGCTGAACGCTGGTTGCAGGCTAGGGGCCTGCAACCGGTAGCTCGCAACTACCGCTGTCGTGGCGGTGAAATAGATCTCATCATGCACCAGGGCCAGACCCTGGTGTTTGTTGAGGTGCGCTACCGGGCCACCGGCAGCCATGGCGGGGCCGCCAGCTCGGTCACCCGCAGCAAACAGCACAAGATCATGCTGGCAGCGCGCCACTATTTGAAGCAACATGCCATCAACGAGGCCAATCAGGCCTGCCGATTCGATGTGATTGCGTTCGAGGGCGACCAGCCAGCCTGGATCCAGAACGCATTTTAAGAGGACCCTATGACTGACCGCATCAAAGAGAACTACACCGAAAGCATCCAGACCAAGATAGCCGCCGCCGAGGCGCTGCCGGATGCCATCCATACTGCAGCCCAGATGATCACCATCTGCCTGCTCAATGGCCACAAGGTGCTGGCATGCGGTAACGGTCCTTCTGCCGCACTCGCGCAACTGTTCATCTCCGAGCTGGTCAACTGCTACGAGACCCAGCGCCCCTCCCTGCCCGGCATGGCCCTGACCCCGGACATGGCGACCATCAGCGCCATCGCCACCGATCACGGTTTTGAAGAGGTCTACGCCAAGCAGATCCGCGCGCTGGGCCAGCCTGGCGACATTCTGGTGGTCATCACCACCTCCGGCCACAGCCGCAGCCTGATCAAGGCCGCCGAGGCAGCCCTCTCCCGCGACATGACCATAGTGGTGCTGAGCGGGGGTGACGGTGGCGAAATGGCAGGTCTGCTCGGCCCGAACGATGTGGAGATCCGTGTTCCCTCCGCCCGTCGCCCTCGCATTCTGGAGGTGAACCTGTTGACCCTGCACTGCCTGTGTGATCTCATCGACCAGACACTTTTCCCGCAACAGGAAGATTGAAACCATGAAAAAGCACACTATCCTGCTCGGTCTGCTGGTTAGCACCCTGCTGCTGCAAGGCTGCGCAGCCCTGGTTGTTGGCGGCGCCGCAGGGACTGCCAAGGCCTCTGGCGATCGCCGAACCCTGGGCGCGCAGTGGGATGACCAGACCATAGAGCTGAAAGCGGCCAATCTGCTGGCCGACAACAAACCGCTCAGCGCAGCCAGCAAGATCAGCGTCTACAGCAACAATGGCCGCGTCCTGCTGGTCGGCCAGACACCTTCTGACGTTTACAAGATTGAGGCGGGCAAAATTGTCAGTCGCATCGAAGGGGTGCGCCACGTCTACAACGAATTGCGCATCGGCCAACCTGCCAGTTTCACCACTCGCAGCAATGACTCCTGGATCACCTCCAAGGTGAAAGCCGACATGTTCGGCACCAAGAATTTCGACAGCACCAAGGTCAAGGTGGTCACCGAGAACGGCGAGGTGTTCCTGATTGGTCTGGTGACTCGCCAGGAGGGAGAGCAGGCAGTCAACATCGCCCGCCATGTCACCGGCGTGAAGCGCGTGATCAAGGCCTTCGAATTCGCCCAGAACTAAGCCAACGCGGCATAAAAAAACGCAGCCAATCGGCTGCGTTTTTTATTTGATCACCTTCAGGGTCGGACGACCGCTTGGACGCGGCGGTTCCGGCTCAGGCTCCACCGGCGCTTCAGCCTGCTCCAGCCAGATATCGTAACCCGGCTCAGGCGGGAACATGGTGCCCACGCCGTTCTCCCGGGCATGAATAGCCAATACGGCTGCCATCGGGATGTAAACCTGCTGGGAGACCCCGCCAAAGCGAGCACTGAAGCTGATAGCCTCGTTATCCATGTGAAATTGCATCACGGCTCGGGGCGCGATATTCAGTACAATTTGCCCGTCCTGAGCAAACTGCATCGGCACCATCACATGGGGAATGTTGACGTTGACCACCAAATGAGGGGTCAGATCGTTGTCCAGCAACCAGTCAAAGAACGCCCGTAACAAGTACGGGCGGCTCGGTGTCATTGTCGGTTCCATGCTCATACGCCAGCACGGATCTCGCGTTCGGCTTCGGTCAGGGAAGCCTGGAAGGACTCACGCTCGAACAGACGAACCATGTAGGCCTTCAGCTCTTTGGCACCACGACCGGTCAGGTCGATACCAAGACTCGGCAGACGCCACAGCAGCGGTGCCATGTAGCAATCCACCAGACCGAACTCTTCGCTCATGAAATAGGGCATTTCACCGAAGATCGGCGCGATGGCCAGCAGGTTGTCACGCAGTTCGTTGCGTGCCGCTTCAGCATCGGTACCGGCCATGATCTTGTCGGCCAGGGAGTACCAGTCCAGCTCGATGCGGTGCATCATCAGACGGCTGTTACCACGGGCAACCGGGTAAACAGGCATCAAGGGCGGATGCGGGAAGCGCTCGTCCAGATACTCCATGATGATGCGCGAGGTGTAGAGTGCCAGCTCACGATCAACCAGGGTCGGTACAGAGTTGTACGGGTTCAGCTCGGCCAGCTCATCCGGCAGATTGGCTGGATCAACCTGGCAGATATCCACGCTAACACCCTTCTCCGCCAGGACAATACGCACCTGATGGCTGAACATATCGTTGGCACCGGAAAACAGCGTCATTACCGAACGCTTATTGGCAGCTACAGCCATTGAACCCTCCCGTCATTAAAAAGCAGAAACGGCAATGAAGCATCTTGGTCTTCATTGCCGTGCATTATATTACTCGGATCTGGTCGCTTAGTGAACGTCGCGCCAGAATTCCTTCTTCAACAGCACAGTGAAGATGAAGAAGATCACGATGAAACCAAGCACCCAGAAGCCCATGCGTTCACGCTCCTGTTGTACCGGTTCAGCCGAGTAGACCAAGAAGTTTACCAGATCCAGTACCGTCTGATCATACTCTTCGTCATCCATTTCACCATTACCGTCAGATTTGATGCTGACAACCTGCTGGGTCTCGACTCCATCGACCGTGTGAGTGACGAACTCGGCACGGGGGGTTCCCTGCAACGGTTCCAACACATGAGGCATACCCACAGACGGGAACACCACATTATTCACCCCAAACGGACGAGTCGGATCCACGTAAAAAGAACGTAGATAGGTGTAAATCCAGTCCGCACCACGTACCCGGGCAACCAGAGTCAGATCTGGAGGGGGAGCACCAAACCACTTGGCGGCATCCTTCTCGGACATGGCGCTCTTCATTAGATCACCCACTTTGGCGCCGGTGAAGATGAGGTTCTCCTTCATCAGCTCCTCGGGGATCTCCAGATCGGCAGCAACCCGGTTGTAGCGTTGATACTGGGTAGAGTGGCAGCCTGCACAATAGTTCATGAAGGTGGCAGCTCCACGTTGCAGGGATGCCTTGTCGCTCAGATCATAATTGGCTTTGTCCAGATGCACGGCCCCAGCATTGGCAAACACCAGTGATGGCAGCAGGGTCAGCACTGCAAATATTATTTTTTTCATTTAAATGTAACCCTCTCCGGCAGCGGCTTGGTGCGTTCGTTTTTGCTGTAGAAGAACAACAGCACGAAGAAACCGAAATAACCCAAGGTACAAATCTGGGCAACCAGCGTCAGGGTCGGCGTCGACGGCAGTACACCCAGCACCCCCAGGATGATAAAGCAGACCACGAACTGGGCGATGTTAAGCTTGTGCAGCTTGCTGCGATAGCGAACAGAACGCACCTTGCAGCGATCCAGCCAAGGCAGCAGGAACAACACCACAATAGAGAGGCCCATCATGATGACGCCAAGCAGCTTGTCAGGTACCGCACGCAGAATCGCGTAGAAGGGGGTGAAGTACCACACAGGCGCGATGTGAGCAGGAGTCTTCAGGCCGTTGGCCACTTCAAAGTTCGGCTTCTCGAGGAAGTAACCCCACATATCCGGCTTGAAGAAAATGATGGCGCAGAAGAAGAACAGGAAGCCCGCCACACCGATCATGTCCTTGACGGTGAAATAAGGGTGGAACGCCACCGCATCCAGCGGCCAGCCGTTTTCGTCCTTGTGCTTCTTGATGTCGATACCATCCGGGTTGTTGGAGCCCACTTCGTGCAACGCCAGAATGTGCATGGCAACCAGCATCACCAGCACCAGCGGCAACGCGATGACGTGCAGCGCGAAGAAGCGGTTCAGGGTCGCACCGGAGATCACGTAGTCACCGCGGATCCACAGGGTCAGATCGTCACCGATGACCGGAATGGCGCCAAACAGCGAGATGATGACCTGGGCACCCCAGAATGACATCTGACCCCAGGGCAGCAAGTAGCCCATAAAGGCTTCCGCCATCAGCACCAGGAAGATCAGCATGCCGAAGATCCACAGCAGTTCACGAGGCTTCTGATAAGAGCCATAGATCATGCCGCGGAACATGTGCATGTAGACCACGATGAAGAATGCTGACGCACCGGTTGAGTGCATGTAACGCAGCAGCCAGCCGTACTCCACATCGCGCATGATGTACTCCACGGAGGCAAACGCACCTTCCGCAGAGGGGTTGTAGTTCATGGTCAGCCAGATACCGGTGATGATCTGGTTAACCAGCACCAGCATGGCCAGCGAGCCGAAGAAGTACCAGAAGTTCAGGTTCTTCGGTGCCGGATACTTGGCCATGTGGTCGTTGTACATGGCCGTGAGCGGGAATCGATAATCGATCCAGCCCATCAGTTTACTCAACATGGTCAGGCCTCCTTGCCATCGGCACCGACCAGGATGGTGGTGTCATTAATGAATTGATAGGGCGGAATGACCAGGTTCAGCGGTGCAGGCACCCCCTGGAACACACGGCCGGCCATGTCGAACTTGGAGCCATGACACGGGCAGAAGAAGCCGGACGTAACGCCCTGCACCTGCTCGCCAAAGCTGTCAGGCAGATAGGAGGGTGAACACCCCAAGTGGGTGCAAATACCGACCGCGACAAAAATTTCGGGCTTGATCGATCTGTACCCGTTATGGGCATAGTCAGGCTGCTGCGGCTCTTCAGATGAGGGATCCCGCAGCTTGTCATCATGCGCGGCCAAGGCATCCAGCGTCTGTTTGGTGCGTTTCACCACCCAGACAGGCTTGCCTCGCCACTCGACACGGATGAGCTGACCCGGTTCCAACTTGCTGATATCGACTTCAACCGGCGCACCGGCTGCTTTGGCCTTGGCGCTCGGATTCCATGACTTTATAAACGGCACTGCGGTAAACGCAGCTCCTACCCCACCAACGGCAACCGTTGACCAGGTAAGAAATCTGCGGCGACCGGTATCAACTGGCGCATTGCTCATCCAAAAACTCTCCCATGTGGACTCCGCACATTCTTATAGTGTCCCTGTTCCCCATTTTTCCCGTGACAACAGCGGCGGAAGCTGGATTTACAATTGCCACAGAAAACAGGGGAAATTTTAAAGAAAAGATAACAACTTGACAAGAAAGAGCGGTGAGCAATGAAAACAATAAAGAAACAATTTTTTGTCTTTTGTGACGCGTGGTTAGCATTGATGTCGGTAATATTACCAATAAAAAAAGCCTGGCAGTTGCCAGGCTTTTTTGACACTCGAAAGAGTGAGTACCAAAAGCGAATTAACGCTTGGAGTACTGCGGACGCTTACGAGCTTTGTGCAGACCAACTTTCTTACGCTCAACCTTACGGGCATCACGAGTAACAAAGCCAGCTTTACGCAGTTCGGAACGCAGGGTTTCGTCGTACTGCATCAGAGCACGAGTGATACCGTGGCGGATCGCACCAGCTTGACCGGAGATGCCACCACCGTTAACGGTGATGTACAGGTCCAGTTTCTCGGTCATCTCAACCAGTTCCAGCGGCTGACGAACTACCATGCGGGCAGTCGGACGGCCGAAGTACTGCTCCAGGGAGCGCTGGTTGATTACGATCTTGCCGCTACCCGCTTTGATAAATACGCGAGCAGTGGAGCTTTTGCGACGGCCGGTACCGTAGTATTGATTTTCTGCCATGTTGCCAGTTCCCGATTAGATATCCAGTACTTGAGGTTGCTGAGCAGCATGAGCATGCTCGGCGCCTGCGTAAACTTTCAGTTTACGGAACATGGCACGGCCCAGAGGACCTTTCGGCAGCATGCCTTTGACGGCTGCTTCGATTACCATTTCCGGTTTACGCTGAATCAGCTTGTCGAAGCTGATTGACTTGATACCACCCGGGAAACCGGAGTGAGCGTGGTACATTTTGTCGGTAAATTTCTTACCGGTTACGTGTACCTTCTCAGCGTTTACAACGATGATGTAATCACCGGTGTCAACGTGCGGAGTGTACTCAGCTTTGTGCTTACCACGCAGACGAGCAGCGATCTCGGTTGCGATACGACCCAGAGTTTTACCTTCTGCGTCCACAATGTACCAGTCACGTTTTACGGTTTCTGGCTTGGCAACGAAAGTTTTCATTAAGTTAAACCCAATTACCTGTTACAGACCCAATTGCTTATGGGGGCTCTCCCACAAACAACAAACGATGGCCTACCTGTACCCCTTCGAATACAAGTAAAGCTTAAAGTGTTGCTGTCTTATCGACAGCTGTAACGTGGGCCGAGCGATTATAAGTGAAGTTGCCTTAAATATCACCTGCTAATTTCACTGCCATGAAACCAGCAAATGTCGCCCGGCCCTACCTGCCGCAGATGCCCATCCGACTGGCAGGCGCGGTATTGTGACTAAGGAAGGTGCACTCTGGCAAGGTATTCGTGCGATTGCATTTCCTGAAGCCGTGAAAGACAGCGTTTGAATTCGAAATTCAGCAGCCCTTCGCCGTAGAGTTCTGCCATGGGAACCGCTGCCGACATGATGAGCTTGACGTGCCGTTCATAAAACTCATCGACCATGGCAATGAAGCGGCGAGCCGCGTCATCCGTGCCTGTGCCCATTGGCTGCACATTGGCCAGCAGAACGGTATGGAACAGCCTGGCCAGCTCGATATAGTCGTTCTGGGAGCGGGGAGTACAGCAAAGTTGCTCAAATTCCATATAGAGCACCCCTTCCCCCATTCCGAGCGAAGTCAGCTGACGATGATTGACCTCGAACGCCCCCTCGCAAGCCGTGTGCCCACCGGTTAATTGCTGAAAATAGTGGTCAAGATTGGCTTTTGCCTGCAAATCCAGCGGGCAGTGATAAATCTCCGCTTGTTCCAGCGTACGCAGGCGATAGTCGATACCACCATCCACGTTAAGTACCTCACAATGGCGCTCGATCAGCTCGATAGCAGGCAGAAAACGGGCTCGCTGCAGCCCGTTGCGATAAAGATCCTGCGGCGGAATATTTGAAGTGGCGACCAGCACGACACCGTGACCAAACAGCTCCTGAAACAGCGTGCCCAGCAACATGGCATCGGTGATGTCGGAGACAAAAAATTCGTCGAAACAGATGATGTCTGTTTCACTAGCAAGCTTGCTGGCCACCAGCTTGAGGGGATCGGATTGCCCACTCAGCCCCTGCAGTTCATCGTGAATGCGGTGCATGAAACGGTGGAAATGGCTGCGCATCTTGCGCGTCCCCGGCAGGCTGTCGAAAAAAGTATCCATCAGCCAGGTCTTGCCTCGGCCCACTCCGCCCCACATATAGATACCGAGGACGGGCTCCAGCGGCTTGGGCTTTTGCAGCCAACCCAGCAGCCCTCGAGATCTGGTCGGAGTCGGGCGCCGTAGCAAATCCTGATACAGTCGCTCCAGCCTGCTAATGGCCATCCCCTGCGCGGGGTCGGCCACAAAGCCGGGGCGCAGCAGATCCTGCTGGTATTTTTGCTGCGGTGTCATCCTTGAGCGCCTCTCCAAGTCCCTGAATCGAGGACAAAATGGTATCACGGCCTCAGGACGCACGGTATAGTGCCATCAAGGCATGGCGGTTATGACGACCGCATAAACCCACTCTGTTTTAGCTGTAACAAGGAGCATCTATGAGTCTGTTAACTGGGATCCTGCTGGCTGTCGCGGCCTTGATTATCGGTATCGTTCTCGGCCGTTTTTCGGTGCGTAGCCGCGATGCTGGCCGTCTGGAACAGGAACTGAAGAAGGCCCACAAGGAGCTCGAGAGTTATCAGGGCCAGATCAACACCCACTTCGCCGACAGTGCCGCCCTGATGGAGCAACTGGCCGAGCAGTATCAGACCCTCTATCGCCACATGGCCGAGCAGAGCAAATTCCTGGCCAAGGCGCAGGAACCGCTGTTCCGCGAGTCATTGGTAGAAGAAGCCCCTGCCAATGTGGCAGAAGAGCCGGGCGTTCCGCCTCGCGACTATGCTGGCGCCTCTTCCGGACTGCTCAAGCAACCAAACTAGTTCCTCGCGGAACTAATTGGCCAGTCCCGTGGTCTGACCTTGACGATTGCAATGCAACTTTTTCTGGGAGCTGTTTTTCATATGCGTAAACCTCTTTCCATGCTCAGTGTGCTAGCCCTCAGTGTCGGTATCGCCATGTCTGCGGCCCCTGCTCAGGCTGCACTGCCTTCCCTGTTAGGTTCAAATCAGGAGATGCCAAGCCTGGCGCCTGTTCTCGAACAGGTCACCCCGGCGGTAGTCAATATCTCGGTTTCTGGCAAAAAAATTACCCGTCAGCGTCTGCCGGAACAGTTCAAGTTCTTCTTCGGCCCCAACATGCCCGATGAACAGGTGAGCGAGCAGCCATTCCAGGCGCTCGGCTCCGGTGTCATCGTCGATGCCAAGAAGGGTTACGTGATCACCAACGCCCATGTGGTGCACGAAGCGGACGAGATCAAGGTCAACCTGAAGGATGGTCGTGAGTATGCGGCCAAGAAGATCGGTGAAGACAAGCAGTCCGACATCGCCCTGCTGCAAATCAAGGCCGAGGACCTGGTACAGATCAAGTTCGCCGACTCCGACGAGCTGCGGGTAGGTGACTATGCGCTGGCCATCGGCAACCCGTTTGGTCTGGGCCAGACCGTCACCTCCGGTATTGTCAGTGCGCTGGGTCGCAGCGGCCTCAACATCGAGAATCTGGAGAACTTCATCCAGACCGATGCGGCCATCAACTCCGGTAACTCCGGCGGTGCCCTGCTCAACCTGCGTGGCGAGCTGATCGGTATCAACACCGCGATTCTGGGCCCGAACGGCGGCAACATCGGCATCGGCTTCGCCATCCCTTCCAACATGGTGCGGGACCTGACCGAGCAGATCGTCAAGTACGGTGAAGTGCGTCGCGGCCAGCTGGGTATTACCGGCACCGAGCTTACCTCCGACATCGCCAAAACCTTCGGCTACAACAAGAAGGATGGTGCCTTCGTCAATCAGGTCATGCCTGATTCGGCGGCCGACAAGGCGGGCATCAAGGCCGGCGATATCATCGTCAGCATCGATGGCAAACCGGTTCGCTCCTTCGGTGAGCTGCGCGCCAAGATCGCTACCATGGGCGCTGGCAAGCAGGTCGAACTGGGGCTGATCCGCGATGGCAAGTCGCAAACTGCCAAAGTGACCCTGAAGCAGGCCGATGACAGCGAAGTACGCGCCAGCGCGCTGCATCCGGCACTGGAAGGGGCCAAGCTGAGCACCACTACCGACCCGGTCTCCGGTGTTGCGGTGGCCGACATTGATCCTCGCTCTCCGGCTGCCGCTTCCGGCCTGCAGAAGGGTGACATCATCATCGGGGTCAACCGCCTGCGCATCAACACCCTGGGCGAGCTGACCAAGGCGCTCAAGAACAAGCCTGACGTGCTGGCACTCAACATCCAGCGCGGCGACTCCTCACTCTATCTGGTGATCCGTTAACGCTCAAGTTGTTCGCCAACCCCTCCATCACCCGCGGCCTTCACCGCGGGTGATTTTTATCCATCGATAGTGTTATTCTCTGCGCGCAGCCTGTACGGATGAGAATGACATGAAAATCCCCCCTTTAGTCAGTTACTTGGGCAAGTCTGTCGGTTTTGGATTGACCGTCGCGGCGCTGCTGTTGCTGCTGTTTCCCCATTTTCGCGGTGGTGCCCAACTGCCCGGCATCATCACCAATGCCCGTGAACTGAGTTTCTCCTATGCCGCCCATCGGGCAGGTCCTGCCGTCGTCAACATCTACACCCGCAGCTTTGCCCCCAATCAGGGCAATCAGGGGGAACTGCGCCCGCAAGGGCTGGGTTCCGGCGTCATCATGAACCAGCGCGGCTATGTACTGACCAACTACCACGTCATCGCCGATGCCGACCAGATCATCGTCGCGTTGCAGGATGGCCGGGTCTTCAGTGCCGAGCTGGTCGGTACCGATCAGCTCACCGACCTCGCCGTGCTCTATATCGAGTCAGACAACCTGCCGGTGATCCCACAGGATCCCGAGCGACTGCCAGAAGTGGGGGATGTGGTGCTCGCCATCGGCAACCCCTACAACGTCGGCCAGACCATCACCCAGGGCATCATCAGTGCGACCGGCCGTACCGGCCTCTCCAGCATGGGGCCCGACAGCAATGGCCGTCAGGATCTGCTGCAGACCGATGCCGCCATCAACGAGGGCAACTCGGGCGGCGCGCTGGTCAACGGCCGTGGCGATCTGGTGGGTATCAACACCGCCACCTATCACCTCAACGGCAATCAGGAGAGCTACGGCATCAGCTTCGCCATCCCCTACCGGCTGGCAAAACGGATTATGGATGAGCTGATCGCCAACGGCCGGGTGATCCGCGGCTACCTCGGGATCTCCAGTGTCGAGATCAACCCCATAGTCGCACGGATGATGAACCTCGGCGAACTGCGTGGTCTGGTGGTGGAAAGTCTGGATCCCAACGGACCGGCGGCCAAAGGCGGCCTGCAGCGAGGGGATGTGCTGCTCAAGATCAACGGAGAGGCCATCAGTGGCGTACGCAGCGCCATGGACAAGATTGTCGAGAGCCGCCCCGGCACCAAGCTGACCATCTCGGTATTCCGCTCCGGCAAGCCGCTGGAAGTGGTGGTCACCATAGAGGAAGACCTGCGCTATCAGCAGAGAACAGCCAGCTCGAGCGCCGCATCGGCCAGCTAGTTGTTATGAGAAGGGCGGGAAACCGCCCTTTTCCACATCAGTCCCCTCGGCAACGTCTCTTACCGTGAGATGACTCACAGTTTCCCGCAACGCTTGCCCTGCCCCCGCCCCCCGATTTGTGCGCTACCGATCACACAAAACCGGTCCCAATAAGCACTCGTTTTGTCTTTTCAGTATCCAAACGCTCACTTTGGGGCCATTTCCTCAGGAATTTCCGCTTCGAATCGGAAAAACACTGCCTCCTCCACATCGACGCGCAGGCTTAGGGTAACGCCATACCTTCTGCCAGCCTTGGAGAGCAGACATTGCAAACAGAGACTCACGACCAGACCCTGACCCCGAACAGCCCGGAGTTGCTGCGCCAGACCGATCATATCCTCGCGCGCATTTATCCCCTGCTGGCCGAACAGGGCATCATCCCCAACGAGGTGCAACGGCAGATGCTGGCCTCCCATGTCAAAGCCATGGTGTGGCGCTCCCACAGCGGCGAGCCCCTGCCAGAGGTTGACCTCAGCCTGTTTGAAGAAATCTCCCCCCTCTCACTGCGTCTCGCCGAACAGGTCGTCAGCTGGCTGGACCAGCTTGCTTATGAGGAGGCACACCTCTTGTCCGTCCATTTTGAAGTCGCCAAAGAAAACGAACTCAGCTCGGTGCAGAACCAGTAACTCAAGGAGAAATCGATATGACAGCCATCAAACTCGTAATCGGAGATCGTCTCGGCAAGGGTCAGAAAGTGGGTGCAGGCGCGGAAGCTGCCGGGGCCAACGTGACCATCATCCCAGGCATGGCCGCTGACATGAAGCTCGGCGACGTGATGAACAAGGAGCAGGCGGATCTCGGCATCTCCTTCTGCGGCAGCGGCGGCGCCGGGGCGATCACCGCCCAGACCAAATACGGCTACAAGTGCCGCTACGGCATGCGCTCTGTTGAAGAGGGCGTCACCGCCATTAACGAAGGGTGCGTGGTGCTGGGCTTCGGTTTCATGGACAAGGAAGAGCTGGGCCAGAAGCTGGTCGAAGCCTTCGCCAAGAAGCACGGACGCGCCTGATGAAAGAGAACTTCACCACCCAGGTCATCGTCAACGGCAAGGGGACTACACGCCAGCAGGCGTTTGCCTCCGCCCTCAGCCAGGTGCAACCCACACTGCTCAAGGACAACCAGCAGGTACTGCTGCGTATTGAGCCGGTCGATGTACAGGTGCTCAAAGCCGAGGAGTCGGTCCGGGTGGAGAAGTTCCTGTTCTTCTTCCTGCCGCGCCAGCGCTGCGAATACCGCGTCCAGCTGGAGATCAAGGTTCAGGTCACCAGTCTGGATGTCGCCAAGGTGACGTTCACCCAGGTGTGATGCCTGCGCAGGCACAACCCCACAAGAAGGATACGTTGGATGTTTCTAATCATTTTTATCAAGTCACTCATCATTGGCGGCCTGGTTGGCGTCGGGGTGGGGGCCGGCGCGGCGCGGATGTTCCACGCCCCGACCGTACAGGGCATGGGTGCCTTCCGCACCCTGGGCGAACTTAACTCCTGCGAGGGGGATCCCGCTTCCCACTTCTCGTTTGGTCTGGGCTTCTTCTTCAACGCCTGGGCCTCGACTGTGGCGGCAGGCGCCTTCACCCAGGATGTGGATCACCGCATCATCCCGCACTGGGCCACGGCGGCACTGCTGTTCAAAAATCGGGATCTCGCCACCACCCTGCACGACCCGAAAAAGATGGCCATCGCCGGCGGCATCATAGGTGCCATCGTGGTTGCCTTCCTCAACAGCACGGCCGCAGCCGTCCCTGCAGCATTGCAGGTCACTGCGGTCAAGGTGCTGGTACCGGCCGCCAACCTGCTGGTCAACACCGTTATGCCGGTGATCTTCTGGCTGGCCGCCATCGAGGCGGGCAAGAAATCCGGTTTCTGGGCCACCATCTTCGGCGGTCTGGCACAGCTCATCATGGGCAACGCGGTACCGGGTCTGGTGCTCGGCATCCTGATCGGCAAGGGTGTGGAAGAGAGCGGTTGGAACCATGTCACCAAGGTGATGATGGCAGCCATCGTCCTGCTGTTCGTGCTGAGCGGCTTCTTCCGCGGCTTCGACATGAAACTGATTGAATCCTTCCATATGGGTGTTCCCCTGTGGCTGGAAAGTGTCCATAACCTGCTGAGCGGCAAATAAGGGGTCACACCATGGATGAGAAACTGAAAAACAACTTCTGGTACGCCGACTGGTCCTTCCCCATCTTCGTAGGCCTGCTCTCGGCCGGGGTCTTTGCCGGTACCCACATGTTCTATCTGTACGGGGTTGGTGCCTTCAACGAGGTAGCCTTCGTCGCCATGCTGAAAGCCGGAATGGACACGGGTGCCTACGGCGCAGTAGCCGCGTTCGGTGCCAGCTTCCTGTTCGCCCGCATCATAGAGGGATCCCTGGTGGGGATCCTGGATATCGGCGGCGCCATCCAGACCGGGGTTGGCCTCGGTGTGCCAGCACTTCTGCTGGGGGCCGGCATCGTCTATCCGGTGGAGAACTTCGGCGCCTCGCTGGCAACTGGCATGGGGATTGGTCTGGCCATCGGCTACGTCATCATTCTGGCGCGCAAGTTCACCATCAACCAGAGCAACTCCACCTACGGCGCAGACGTCATGATGGGCGCTGGCAACAGCTCTGGCCGCTTCCTCGGCCCCCTCATCATCCTCTCCGCCATGGGCGCCTCCATCCCCATCGGTATCGGTTCCCTGCTGGGTGCGCTGCTGTTCTACGTGTGGGGCAAGCCCATCACCGGCGGTGCCATTCTGGGAGCCATGCTGCTCGGCACCTTCTTCCCGGTCGCCCTTGTGTAAGTACCAGCCGCCCAGCAGGGCGGCTCGCCAGAGGTTATCAGCATGTACGACATCATCATCAGAGCGGGGCGGCAGGGAGATGGCCAGCTCGTCGATATCGCCATCAGGGAGGGCAAAATCGCAGCCATCGGCTCCCTGCCGGGGACGGCAACGGCGCGGCAGATCCTGGAGCTCGGCGGCCGGGTGCATGTGAGCGCTGGCTGGATCGATGGCCACACCCACTGCTACCCCACCTCCCCCATCTATCACGATGAGCCGGACAAGGTGGGTGTAGAGTCCGGCGTCACCACCGTCATCGACGCCGGCAGCACCGGAGCCGACGATGTGGATGACTTCCAGCAGATCGCTGCGGGCTGCAAGACCCGGGTGCATGCCCTGCTCAACATCTCCCGCATCGGTCTGCTACGCCAGAACGAGCTGGCGGATAGCCGGGACCTCGATATGGATCTCGCCTCGGCAGCCATTCGCCGCCACCCCGACTTTATCGTTGGCATCAAGGCGCGAATGAGCGGTAGCGTGGTCGGTGAGAACGGCCTGCAACCGCTGCGCATGGCCAAGGCCCTGCAACAGGCTCACGGCCAGCTGCCGCTGATGGTGCACGTGGGTAACACACCGCCGGATCTGGACGAGATCGTCGCCCTGCTGGGGGATGGCGATCTGCTGACCCACTGCTTCAACGGCAAACCGAACCGCATCCTGACTCCGGCTGGCGAGCTGCGGGTCGCGGTGCGCGAGGCGATGAAACGGGGCCTTTTGCTCGACATCGGCCACGGCGGCGCCAGCTTCAGCTTCGAGGTGGCGGAGCTGGCTATCCGACAGGGGATCCTGCCCCGCACCATCAGCTCCGACATCTACTGCAAGAACCGCATCAAGGGGCCGGTCTACAGTCTGGCTCACGTGATGTCGAAGTTTCTCGCCATCGGCATGACGCTGGAACAGGTGCTCGCCTGCGTCACCCATCAGGCCGCTGATGCCCTGCGCCTTTCCGGCAAGGGGCGGCTCGAGGTGGGAGCCGATGCCGATCTGACCCTGTTCGAGGTCACCAGCGGCCCGACCCTGTTTATGGATACCGAAGCCCAGTCCCGCAGCGGTGACCAACAACTGCAGCCTCTCGCCGCCCTGGTCGGTGGCGAACTGGTTCTGACTCACTATGGGAAATCACACCATGCCTTCTGTTTATGAGAAATATCAGCTCAAACCGGTGATCAACGCCTCCGGGCGCATGACCATTCTCGGCGTCTCCACCCCCGAGCAGGAGGTGGTCGATGCGGTCAATTTTGGCCTGGGCCACTACTTCGAGGTCAAGGATCTGGTCAACAAGACCGGCGCCTATCTGGCTGGTTTGCTGGATGTGGAAGATGCGGTGGTGGTCTCCTGCGCCAGCGCCGGCATCGCCCAGTCAGTCGCCGCCATGATAGTACGCGGCGATCCCTACCGCCTCGAGCACCTGCATGCCCATCCCCATGAGGTGCCGAGTGAAATCGTGCTGCCCAAGGGGCATAACGTCAACTTCGGCGCCCCGGTCGGTACCATGGTCAATCTGGGTGGCGGCAAAGTAGTGGAAGCCGGTTACGCCAACGAGTGCTCCCCTTCCCAGCTGGCCGCTGCCATCAATGCCAACACAGCAGCCATCCTCTACATCAAATCCCACCACTGCGTACAGAAGAGCATTCTGTCGGTGGCAGAGGCCGCCGAGGTCGCCAAGACCCACGGGCTCCCGCTCATCGTCGATGCGGCTGCCGAAGAGGATCTGCGCCTCTACTACAACCAGGGTGCGGACCTGGTCATCTACAGCGGCGCCAAGGCCATTGAAGGGCCCACCAGCGGGCTGGTGCTCGGCAAGCGTCAGTACGTGGAGTGGGTCAAACAGCAGGCCAATGGCATCGGTCGCGCCATGAAGGTGGGCAAGGAGGGTATCCTCGGCCTGACCCACGCCATCGAGCGCTATCTGGCCAAAGAGAAAGAGAGCGGCGCCGCCATGGTCGCCAAGATGAGCCCCTTCATCGAGCGCCTCAACCAGCTGCCCGGCGTCACCGCCAAGGTGGCATGGGACAGCGCAGGACGTGACATCGCCCGCACCGATATTGCCTTCGACCACCAGCAGATCGGCATGACCACAGTTCAGGTCGTCACCCGTCTGCAACAGGGCACGCCTGCCATCTACTGCCGCGGCTACAAGGCCAACGAGGGGCACATCGAGATCGATGTGCGCAGCGTCTCCGTGCCCCAGCTCGACCAAATCCACTCTGCCATTGCCAACCTCGTTCAGGAGAATCGCTGATGTCCCTTACCCCCAACTACTACCGTGATCGGGTCTGTCTCAACGTGCTGGCAGGTTCCAAAGAGAATGCCGTCGAGGTGTACGACGCAGCCGAAGGCCACGTGCTGGTCGGTGTGCTCTCCAAAAACTACCCGGATATTCCCTCCGCAGTTGCCGATATGAAGGAGTACGCCAAGCTTATCGACAACGCCCTCTCCATCGGACTGGGCGCCGGCGATCCACGCCAATCCGCCATGGTGGCCGAGCTGGCCTGCCAGCTGCAGCCCCAGCACGTCAATCAGGTGTTCACAGGTGTTGGCGCCAGCCGGGCGCTGCTCGGCCAATCACAAACGTTGGTGAATGGGCTGATCTCCCCTACCGGTACGCCGGGCATGGTGAAGATCTCCACCGGTCCACTCAGCGCCGGGCAGCCCGATGGCATCGTGCCCATCGATACCGCCATCGCCCTGCTCAAGGACATGGGCGGCAGCTCGGTCAAGTTCTTCCCCATGAGTGGGCTGGCCTGCCGCGACGAGTATCAGGCAGTGGCCGAGGCTTGTGCCCGCCACGGCTTCTGGCTGGAGCCCACCGGCGGCATCGATCTGGAGAACTTCGAGGAGATAGTGCGGATTGCGCTGGACGCCGGAGTCGAGAAGGTGATCCCTCACGTCTACAGCTCCATCATCGACAGCGCGAGCGGGCACACTCGCCCCGAGGATGTGCGCACTCTGCTGGCCATAGTGAAACGACTGTTGGCCTGATGGCAGTCACGGCGCCGGTTCAATCACTGACCGGTGCCTGGCTTGTTGATGACCCACTTGTTAACATCGACCCTTTATCTCGCAACAGGAGTCTTGCATACCCCCTATGATCAAGCTGCCCCACCCCAGGCTCCATCAACTGCTGATCCAGCTCCATGCCGAACCACTGCCACAGGAGGAGCTGGCTCGCCGCCTCAATGTCTCCACCCGCACGGTGCGCACCGATGTGGCAACCCTCAACGAACTGATTGCCACGCACGGCGCTCACCTGATCCACCAGCGTGGCAGCGGCTACCAGCTGAAAATCTACAATCAGGGACTGTTCGACGCCCTGCTGGCGGCCCAGGGTCAGGATAGCGGCCTGCCACGCACCAGCCGCGAGCGGGTTCTGCACCTGCAGATCCTGCTATTGACGGCAGAGCAGGGGATCAAGCTCGATGAGCTGGCTGATACCTGGTATCTGAGCCGGGCGGCACTGCAGGGGGATATGGCGGAAGTCCGTGAGCAACTCAGCCACTTCAGGCTCAGCGTCGAGAGCAAACCCCGCCTGGGGATGCGCATTCAGGGGGAGGAGACGGCGATCCGGGCCTGTTTGACCCAACTGCTCTATCAGGAGTTGCTGCACAACAACCAGTTGCAAACCCTGTTGCCCAACCTTTGCCCCAGCAAGACGATGGAGGTAGTGGGCAATCACATCCATGCCCAGCTTGCCCGACATCAGCTGCGTCTCGCTGACGAGAGCTTGCAGCAGCTCGCCATCTACTGCGCCGTTGCCCTGCTGCGTCAGGCATCCGGTCACGAGTTGCGCCACTTCGCCAGCGAAGATCTGACTCTGCCGCTGCTGGCAGTATCTCGCGATATATATGCAGTATTACCAACCCTGACGCCCCCCGTAGAGGACGAGATCGCCGGTCTCGCCATCCAGATCCAGGCGCGCCTGATTGCCGATACTCCCCAGCTCAGCCCGGCAATGGCCGCCGAGAGCGAACAGCTGGTGGAGCATCTGCTGGCCTACATTCATCAACACTACCCTTACGACCTGCGAGGCGACCAACAGCTGCGGGCCGACCTGCAAACCCATATCAGCGCCATGCTGCTACGGGTTAAATACCAGATTGGCAACCACAACCCGCTGGCCGATCACATCAAGCAGTACTACCCCCTCGCCTACGACATTACGCTGGCGGCCATTTCGGAGTGGATCAAGCAGACCCCCTACCGATTGACCCACCACGAGATCGGCTATCTGGTGATCCATATCGGGGTCGGGCTGGAGCGCCATTACGATATCGGCTATACCCGCCGCCCGCAGGCGCTATTGCTTTGCGATGCGGGCAACGCCACCTTCCGGGTGCTGGAAGCACGTATCAAGCGGGAGTATCCCCAGTTGCAGCTGACCACGCTGGAGTCGGTGCGGGATTACGAAGGTCTGGCACAGATCGCGCAGGACTTTGTCATCAGTACCGTCAAGGTGAACGAAAAAAACGCTCCCGTGGTACTCGTTGCCCCCTTCCCGACCCAATACCAGCTGGAGCAGCTTGGCAAGCTGGTGCTGATCGACCGCACCCGTCCCTACATGCTCGACAAATATTTCGATGCCGACCACTTCATGGTGGTCAACGCCCCCCTCAGCCAGGCCGAACTGTTTACCCGTATCTGTGATCAGCTGGAGGCGGAAGATCTGGTGGAAAGCGGCTTCAGAGCCTCACTGCAGGAGCGGGAGCGGATCGTCTCCACCATGCTGGGAGAAGGGATCGCCCTGCCCCACTCCCTCGGTCTGTTGGCGCGCCGCACTCTGGTTTACACCGTGCTGGCCCCGCAGGGGATTGACTGGGGGAATGGTGAAATCGCGACGCTCATCTTCGTGCTGGCCATCAGCAAGGCCGACTACGAGGAGGCGATGGGTCTCTACGACCTGTTTCTGGCACTGATGAACGAAAAAGCCAGCAGGAATCTGCTGGCTTGTCGGGATTTTGCCAGCTTCAAAACGCTGGCGCGTACCGGTTCATAACATATAACGAGGAGTGACTACTCCTCGTTGAAGCCGGAAGTGAACAGCTCCACCACGGCGGCCAGGGCCTCGACCTCTTCGGGGCCCTCAACCTGTACTTCCACCTGCCGCCCTTGCGCGGAATCCAGCATCAGCAGGCCGATGATGCTGTCAGCATCGGCCTCCACACCATCTTCATTGCGCAGCAGCACATGAGCATCGAAACCCTGCACCAGCTCGAACAGCATCATGGCTGGTCTGGCATGAATACCCAGCTTGTTTTTCACTTCAACCGAGGCGGAAACAGTCATCGGGTCGTCCTATTGGTCCGTCAGGATTGGGGGGCACTCTTGTCGAGAGTGCGGTGGCGGATCTGCACGTTCTTGCCGAGCAAACGGAATGCACTGGCCAGCCGTTCTGCAATAAAGACCGAGCGGTGCTGACCGCCAGTGCAACCGATGCCGACCGTGAGGTAGCTGCGATTGTTGCGCTCCAGATGGGGCAACCAGGTCACCAGCATGTTCTCGATCTGCTGGGTAAACAGCATCACGTCAGCCTGCGCCGAGAGGTAGTTGGCGACCGGCTCATCCTTGCCAGTGAACGGCTTGAGCTCGGGGATCCAGTGCGGGTTGGGCAGGAAGCGGGCATCGAACACGAAGTCGGCATCCTTGGGAATGCCGTACTTGAAGCCGAACGACTCGAACACCAGCACCAGCTCGTTCTCTTTCTTCCCAAGCACCCTGGTCTTGATGAGCTCGCTCAGGTCGTGAATGCTGAGGGTAGTGGTGTCGATGCGCAGGTCAGCGGTCGAGGAGATGGGCGCCAGCAGGTGGGTCTCCTCCCGAATCGCCTCATCCAGCGACAGCTTGTTGC
>NZ_QAJD01000153.1:0-1653 GCF_003061465.1 Aeromonas sp. HMWF017 | reverse complement strand
CTCGCCATAGCGCTTGAGCAGGGTGCCATTGTCAGCGTCGAAGAAAAAGCTGGAGAACTCTACCCGCCCCTCATTGCGCACCTGAGCCAGCAGATGTTCCAGTTTCTCCGGATCGCTCGGCAGGTTGCGCACATCGATGCTGACCGCCAGCTTGTCGTACTGGCTCTCCACCGAGACAATCAGCTGGGGCAGCAGATTGACCGGCAGGTTGTCCACACAGTAGTAACCCAGATCTTCCAGCACTCGCAGGGCTACCGTTTTACCGGAGCCCGAACGTCCACTTACCACGATTAACTGCATCTTGTTCCCTCACGCCAAAATGGGTGTCTCATCCTTGGCCTGCTGTCAGGCCGAGGTCATGATCTGATAGAGCTCTTCGTCGCTGGTTGCCTGACGCAACTGGCGGCAAACCGCCTTGTCACCCAGCTTGGAAGCCATCAGAGAAAGGGTCTTGAGATGCTGCTTGCACTCGCTTTCCGGCACCAGCAAGGCAAACAGCAGGTCAACCGGTTGATTGTCGATGGAGTCGAAAGGAATAGGGTCGGCAAAGGTCATCAGAATCGCGGTTGGCGGGAACTCATCGTCAATGCGACCGTGGGGGATCGCAATACCGGCACCGATCCCGGTACTACCCATTTTTTCGCGGGCCAGCAAGCATTCGAACAGCGCCTGGCGGGAGGTGCCAAGGCGTTCGGCGGCCAGCTCGCTGATGATTTCGAGGGCGCGTTTCTTGCTGGTACAAGGGACTGCACTCTTGGTGCAGTCCCGACTCAGTATGTGTTCAAGTTGCATGGTTATTTTTTATTTAACTTATCTTTGTGCTTGATGATCTGCCTGTCCAGCTTGTCGAGCAAGGTGTCTATCGCAGCATACATATCGGCATGTTCAGAGTTGGCAAACACTTCGCCACCGCTGACGTGCAATTTGGCTTCCGCTATCTGGTTCAGTTTTTCCACGCTAAGCACCACATGAACATTGTTGATGTGGTCGAAGTGACGCTCGAGTTTGGCAAATTTGTTATTCACATAATCACGCAGAGCTTCGGTGATCTCGACATGGTGTCCGGTCAGGTTAATTTGCATAACATCATCCTTTTGTTTGCCTAAACCAGGCGTTTGCGCTGATTGGAAGGTGGGATAAACAAGGATTCGCGATACTTAGCGATCGTGCGTCTCGCCACCATAATACCCTGTTCGGCCAGCAAATCCGCGATCTTGCTATCACTTAACGGCTTGGCAGGATTCTCTGCCGTGACCAGCTTCTTGATGAGCGCGCGAATTGCGGTCGATGAGCACTCTCCTCCTCCTTCGGTGTTCACATGGCTGGAGAAAAAAAACTTCAATTCGAAGATACCACGAGGGGTATGCATGTACTTCTGGGTCGTCACCCGGGAGATGGTCGACTCATGCATCTCCACCGCTTCGGCGATGTCATTGAGCACCATCGGCTTCATCGCCTCTTCACCATACTCGAAAAAGCCCTGTTGCTGCTCGACAATGCAACTGGCCACTTTCAGCAGGGTGTCATTGCGACTTTCCAGGCTCTTGATGAACCACTTGGCTTCCTGCAAATGGGAGCGGATAAACTGGGTGTCGGTGCTGCTGCGGGCGTTGCGGGCCATGGCGGCATAGGTTTCGTTGACCCGAATGCGGG
>NZ_QAJD01000152.1:37657-53359 GCF_003061465.1 Aeromonas sp. HMWF017 | reverse complement strand
TCTGGAAGTGATCCACCATCACCACGGGGTCTATCATGCCGTTGAAAAAGTGTTCGCCAAAATGGCTGGCTGCAAAGCCGCTGCCAATGTGCAGCGGTTGGCCCTTGACGGGGGCGGAGAGAGTCAGGCGTCTGGTCATCGATATAACCTCTTGAAGACAAAAGAAGCCTTCGGTCATCTGACCGAAGGCGGGGCGAGTTACGACTTCTTGGCACCCTCTTGCATCTGCCACACCAGGGTGGCGAAAGGCATGTCGAGGGCGTTGTAGACATCGTGCGCCTTGGGGTCGACGTTGCTGCGCAGCATCTCGACTGCGGCAGAGGCGTAGTCGGTGACCGGGATACCGGCCCCCAGCAAGCGTTGCAGACCCGTGGTGCGCTTGGCTTCGTTGAAGGTGCCGGAAGCATCGAGCACCACCCGGGCATCATAGCCGGCAGCCTTGGCAGAGAGGGCCGGGAAGCTGGCGCAGATCTCGAGGGATACCCCGGCGATGATCAGCTGTTTGCGGCCGGTCTTCTCAATGGCGGCGCGCACGGCAGGATCGTCCCAGGCGTTGATGACGGTGCGGTTGATCACCTTCACATCCGGCAGGGCACTGGTCAGTTCAGGCATGGTGGGGCCCCACATGCCATCGGGCATGGTCGCGGTCACGATCACCGGCACGCCGAGGGCGCGGGCGGCGTTGGCCAGCGCCACCACGTTGTGCTTGAGCTCGCCCACCGTGGTGTCGCGTACGCCGCTCAGCAAGCCGACCTGATGGTCGACCAGCAGCAGTACCGCATTGTCTCGGGAGAGCATCTCCAGATAGCGGTTGGGTGATACGGTCGGATGGCTGGCAGCCTCGGCGGCTATGGCCGGTGTCGCTGTGGTGGTCAGCGTGGCGGTCAGGGTCGCCAGACCGAGCAGGGTGGCAGAGCAGATTTGTCGCAGTTTCATGGTGAACTCCTTGTGATATCGGAACAGTCAAACGGACCTTGCTGGTGGGGCGGATTGCCCGTGCAGCAACCGTCTGATGGGGACAGGGCCATTATGATGGCTGCAAAAATGGCGACAATCTGGTGAAATAGGTTCTTATCGTTCCATCAATGGAACGATGTGAATGCACCTCACCCTGACCAAGGCTGCCCGATGACACCACTGGAACTTGATTTGAATGATCTCTATCTCTTCACCCATGTGGTGCAACGGCAGGGATTCACTGCCGCCGCGCGGGCGCTTGGCGTGCCCAAGTCGCGGATCTCGCGCCGGATCCGGCTGCTGGAGGAGCGGCTGGATACCCGGCTGCTGCAACGTACCTCGCGCCAACTCAGCCTGACCGATGCCGGTGAGGTGCTCTATCGCCACTGTCAGGCGATGCTGGCCGAGGCGCAGGCCGGAGAGGCGGCAGTGCGGCAACGGCAGCAGGAGCCGAGCGGTCTGGTGCGGATCAGCGTGCCCATTACCATGGCCGATGCGCTGCTTGCCCGTTTGCTGCCCGCTTTTATGGCCCAATACCCCAAGGTGAGGCTCGCCGTGCAAGCCAGCAATCGGCAGGTGGATCTGCTGGAGGAGGGGCTGGATGTGGTGGTCCGCGGGGTGGCCTTCGAGCAGGCCCCCTCCAGTCTGGTGCAGGTGCCGCTCTGCACGGTGCAGTGGGGCGTGCTGGCGACCCCGGCGTGGCTCTCGCGCCACAATGCGCTGGCGCATCCACGGCAGCTGGAAGGAGAGGATGCTCTGCTCTTCAGCTCGCTGGAGCGTCAGGCCGATCTGCTGCGGCTAAGGCACGACAGTGGGGAGAGTGAGGAGGTGGCGGTCAATGTGCTGCTGCGCAGCGACAATGTACAGACCCTCAAACAGGCGGCGCTGGCGGGGCTCGGGATGGTGGGCTTGCCACTTTACGCCTGCGTCAATGAGCTGGCGGATGGGCGGCTGCAACAACTGTTGCCGGAGTGGCGTCCCAAAGATGGCAAGCTGGTGATGCTCTATCCCGCGCGGCGCGGTTTGTCACCGGCGGTCAGGGCCCTCATCGACTTTATCAAGGCGCAGTTGCCTGCTCTGCTGGCAGAGGTTGGTCAGCCACGCTGAGGAGAGCTATCCCTCCATCTTGCGGCGAATGCGCTCGAACAGGCTCTGCAGGCAGGCTTGATCCCGATCGGCGGCCCGCACCGCGCCGTACATATGGCGACGAATACCGCTGCCGAGGGGGCGGGCGCAGAGCATCCCCTGTCTGACAAACTCGTCGCTGGCCCAGCGCGGCAGGGCGGCGACGCCAAGGCCAGCGGCGGCCATCTGCAGCATCACCGAGGTGTTGTCCACCGGCTTGCAGCGGGCGGGCTCCACCCCGGCGGGTTGCAAAAAGCGGCTGAAGATATCCATGCGGCTGCGCTCCACCGGATAGACCAGCAGCACCTCCGCCCCTAGATCGCCCGGCTCGATGTGGCTCCGGTGGCAGAGGGGATGATCCGGCGCCATCACCAGAGTCAGATCGAAGGCAAACAGTGGCTCGAAGTGGAGATCGCCGCGCGCCTGCACATCCGAGGTGAGCAGCAGGTCGAGCTGGCCGCCGAGCAGGGCATTGATGGCATCAAAGCCCGGCACCGACTCCACTTCCAGATCCACTCCCGGCCACTGGCGGCGAAATTCCGGCAACAGCGGCAGTAGCCACTGGATGCAGCTGTGACAATCGAGCGCCAGATGCAGCCTGCCCGCATCGCCGCTCTGCAAGGCCTGCAACTGTTTCTCGGTCTGGGCCAGGGCGGGCAACACCTGACGGGCGAGGGCAAGCAGCTGGCTGCCTGCCGCGGTCAGCACCAGCGGGCGGCTTTTGCGCAGGTAAAGCTCCAGATTGAGGCGGGTCTCCAGCTCTTTGAGCTGGTGGGAGAGGGCGGACTGGGTGAGGTTGAGGGTCAGCGCCGCACCGGCCAGCGAGCCCTGCTCGGCCAGCGCGGTCAATGTTTTCAAGTGTTTGATCTCTATCCCTGCATTGCTTGGCACTGCCATAAGATGGCTCCTTGTGAGATTGCGTATGGCGCTGAGGTTGCGGCCGGCGGTGGCCTGCTGCGCTTCTTGACTCCGGTACCTCTTGCACCTGTAAAAATCGGCCTCTGTATCCTCGCGGTGAACCTGATTGGCGGTCAGTTGAGGATTATTTGAGAGCCACTTGAAGAGGATTCAATAGCCAGCGTCACCTTATCTTGTCATTTTGGATGTGTAAACATCTGGATGGCTAAACCATCCAGTTTCCATCAGATGAATGAGCATAAGGAAATGAACCTATGACACGAGCACACACCCTGGGCTTCCCCCGTATCGGCGCCAAGCGCGAGCTGAAATTTGCCCTCGAATCCTACTGGCGTGGCGAGACCACTCAGGCCGAACTCGTTTCAGTGGGCAAGACGCTGCGTGAGCGCCATTGGCAGGCCCAGCACGGCGCCGGGGTCAATCTGCTGCCGGTGGGCGACTTTGCCTGGTACGATCAGGTGCTCGGTACCAGCCTGCTGGTGGATGCGGTGCCTGCCCGCCACCGCCATGGCGAGACCGATCTAGACACCCTGTTCCGGGTGGCCCGTGGCCGTGCGCCGACCGGCCCGGCGGCGGCGGCCGCCGAGATGACCAAATGGTTCAACACCAACTATCACTATCTGGTGCCGGAATTCAGCCGTGACCAGCGCTTCAAGCTGGGCTGGAGCCAGCTGTTTGACGAGGTAGAAGAGGCCAAGGCGCTGGGGCTGCCGGTCAAGGCGGTGCTGCTGGGACCGGTCTCTTATCTGTGGCTCGGCAAGGAGAAAGAGAGCGGCTTCTCCCGCCTTGAACTGCTCGATCGCCTGCTCATCGTCTATCAGGAGATCCTGGCCAAGTTGGCCGCCCAAGGGGTGGAGTGGGTGCAGATCGACGAACCTGCGCTGACGCTGGACTTGCCAGACGAGTGGCGGCTGGCCTACCTCAACGCTTACGAGCGCCTCGCGGGCCCCTGCAAGCTGCTGCTCACCACCTATTTCGGTTCGGTGGCTCATCAGCGCGACATTATCACCAGCCTGAAAGTGGATGGCCTACATCTGGATCTGGTGGCCGCCCCCGAACAGCTGGAGACCCTGGTGCCGCATCTGCCCGCTCAGTGGGTCATCTCCGCCGGGGTGATCAACGGCCGCAACGTCTGGCGTGCCAATCTGGCCAAGCTGGCGCCGACTCTGAAGGCACTGAAAGCCAAACTCGGCGAGCGGCTCTGGGTGGCCTCATCCTGCTCATTGCTGCACAGTCCGGTGGATTTGACCCTCGAACTGGAGCTGGATCCCCAAACCCGCAGCTGGTTCGCTTTCGCCCTGCAAAAATGCTTCGAACTGGGGCTGCTCAGAGAGTATCTGGATGGGGGCGAGCTCGACAAAATCACCGCCTACAGCCAGCCCATCGTCGATCGGGAGTCCGACAGCCGGGTGCACAAAAAAGCGGTGCAGTCACGGCTCGCCAGCCTCACCAACAGCGACTTTGATCGTCACAGCCCCTATCCGGTCAGGGCCGAGCTGCAGCGCTCGGATCTCAAGCTGCCGCTGCTGCCCACCACCACCATCGGCTCCTTCCCGCAGACCTCGCAGATCCGGGTATTGCGGCAGGATTGGCGCGCCGGTCGCATCGATGACAGCGCCTACGAGGCGGGCATTAAGGCGGAGATCCGCGATGCCATCGCGCGTCAGGAGGCCATCGGGCTGGACGTGCTGGTGCACGGCGAGGCCGAGCGCAACGACATGGTGGAGTATTTCGGTGAGCTGCTGGACGGCTTTGCCATCACCCGCTTCGGCTGGGTACAGAGTTATGGCTCCCGCTGCGTCAAGCCGCCGGTGATCACCCGTGATATCGACCGCCCGACCCCCATGACCCTGGCGTGGACAAAGTTTGCCCAGAGCCTGACCGACAAGCCAGTCAAGGGGATGCTGACTGGCCCTGTGACCATCCTCTGCTGGTCCTTCCCGCGGGAAGATGTGAGCCGCGAGCAATCCGCCCTGCAAATCGGGCTGGCCATTCGCGACGAGGTGGCAGATCTGGAAGCCGCCGGCATCAAGATCATCCAGATCGACGAACCGGCGATCCGCGAAGGCTTGCCCCTGCGCAAGCAGGATCATCAGGCTTATCTCGATTGGGCAGTGCGGGCCTTCCGTCTGAGTGCAAGCCCGGTGGCGGACAGCACCCAGATCCACACCCACATGTGTTACAGCGATTTCAACCTCATCATCGAGGCGGTAGCGGCGCTGGATGCGGATGTGATCACCATCGAGACCAGCCGCAGCCAGATGCAGCTGCTCGAAGCGTTCGAACGCTTCAACTACCCCAACGAGATTGGCCCGGGCGTCTACGACATCCACTCGCCTAACGTGCCGAGCCAGAGCTGGATTGAGGGGTTGCTGCGCAAGGCCGCCAAACAGATCCCGGCCGAGCGGCTGTGGGTCAACCCGGATTGCGGCCTCAAGACCCGCGGCTGGGAAGAGACGGAAGCCGCCCTCAAGGTGATGGTCGATGCCACCAGGGCGCTGCGCGCCGAGCTGGCGTAACCGGCAAGCCGTGACTGCCATCGGTAAGGTGGCGTGCTGACAAACGAACGAGAGAGGGGAAGCCACTGCTTCCTCTCTCTTTTTTCGTTGGCCACTTTTCCACTGGATCCTGAACCTTGCCGCAGCCCGCTTTGCACTAGGCTCAGAGTTGGCAGAAGTGGATGGAGTCGCGGCCATGAGAGTCAGTCTGGGGAGCGCAATCCTGTGGGGATTGCTGATGTGGCAGAGTGCATGGGCGGCGCCAGCGGCCGAGTTGAAGCTGGTCTACTTTGACGACTTTGCCCCATATTCGTGGCGTGACGAACAGGGCAAGATGCGCGGGCTGATGATCGACGTGATGGATCGGGTGGCTGCGCAGATGGGGCTGCGGGTGCGCCATGAAGGTTATCCGTGGCAACGGGCGCAAAAACTGGTGCGGATGGCGCAGGCCGATGGTTTTGTAACCATCGCCACTCGGGATCGGCGCTCTTATACATTGGTGGTGGAGGAGCCCGTTACCACAACGGTTTTGACGGTATTTACCCAGCTTGGCCACCCCCGGATGACCGATTTTCAGCGTGCCAGCCGCTTGAGCGACTTCAAATCACTTACCTTTCTCGACTATTTCGGTAACGGCTGGGGCAAGGAGAACCTGGCGGGCTTCACCGTTCATCAGACCATCAATGTCGATAATGTCTTCAAAATGCTGGCGGCGGGGCGGGGGGACCTGATGGTGACCGACCCACTGGTGGCACGTTTCAAACTCAACCAGCTGGGATTGTCCGAGCAGGTGGTCGAGGTGCCGTTGCAGCTTGCCTCTACCCCGTTCAATCTCTGCATCGGCAAACACTCCCGCTTCAATACCCGGATAACCGAGTTCAACAGTGCCCTGCAACAGCTGCGACAAAGCGGCGAGTTGGCGCGTATCGTCGAACGCTATCGTTGATGCGTTGCCGCCATCTGCTGTTTGCCAAGGGCGTGTCTATTTTGGCGTCATATCGGCGATGGTTGCCCAGAAGGCATCGATCAAGGGCCCCTTGTTGTGGGGCGGACGGATAAGGCCAATGGTCCAGCAGGCTTCCCCATCTCTAAGGGGCAGGGTAAGTACATCCGGGTGCTCTATGGTGGTGGAGGAGGGGACCAGGGTCCAGGCGATCTCTGCCGCCGCGGTGGCGACACCGGCGGCGAAGTCGTTGACGTACTGGATATCGCGAAATCGCAGTCCGCTCTGGGCCAGATAGTTCATCAGGTGATCGTAAAACGACGGTGCCTTGTCCCTTCGCAGGATCGCCAGCGGCTTGTCCACCAGATCCGCCAACTCCCTCACATCGCGGTAGCTGGCGGGCAGTACGGCGACAAAGTGGGCTTCGACCACCGGCAGGGCGTGCCACCCCTTGGGGGCGGGCAGGCGGCAAAAACCGAGATCCAGCTTGCCTTCACTGAGCGCCAGCAGCTGGTGGTGGGTGGAGAGATCGTTGAGCTCTATGGTCACCTGTGGTCGCTCGGCGCGAAAGCGGGCGATGGCGGCGGGCACCAGGATCTTGGTGGCTACGCCAAAGCCGATACGCAGGGTGCCGACATTGCCCGCCAGCACGTCGCGGGCGGTGCGCGAGAGCTGCTCGCTCTGGATGACCACAGCGCGGGCATCCTCATACAGCGCCCTGCCCAGTCCGGTGAGGCGAGTGGTATTGGCGTTGCGCTCGAACAGCTCGCCGCCCAGCTCCTCCTCCAGCCGCCTTATCTGTTTGCTCAGGGCCGACTGGGTAACATGCTGGCGCACCGCCGCCTGGCCAAAGTGCAGCACCTCCCCCAGGGTGACGAAGGCTTTCAGATCCCGTAGCTCCATCAGGACTCCTTTCATTCCTGTCGGGAATGTTGAGCGGTCATATTTGTCATTGGACGGAATTTTAGAAGTATTGGATGCTGATGCCAATTTATTTCGGGCGCCCCAACTTGGGGGAGCTAAGTTATCAGAGATGGCTGACACCATCAGCGCAGAAGGAGCAACACCAGATGCATCACCACAAGTTCAACGACTTCCCGAGCGATTTTCTGTGGGGCGCCGCCTCCGCCGCCTATCAGGTGGAGGGGGGCTGGAATGCCGATGGCAAGGGGCCCTCGGTGTGGGATCTCTTCACCAAGCTGCCGGGCAAGACCTTTGAGGGGAGTAACGGCGATGTGGCGGTTGATCACTACCACCGCATGGAGGAGGACGTGACGCTGATGGCCGAGATGGGGCTCAAGGCTTACCGCTTCTCGGTGAGCTGGCCGCGCATTTATCCCACCGGTCGGGGGGAGGTGAACGAGGCGGGGCTGGCCTTCTACGAGAAGCTGATCGACACCCTTTTGGCCCACCAGATAGAGCCGGTGCTGACCCTGTATCACTGGGATCTGCCGCAGGCGCTGCAGGATGAGTACGGCGGCTGGGAAGACCGACGCATTATCGAGGATTTCGAGCGCTACTGCGTGACCCTCTATCAGCGTTTTGCCGGCAAGGTGAAGTACTGGGTGTCGCTTAACGAGCAGAACTACAACCTGACCAACGCCTATCAGCTCGGCACCCATCCGCCCGCAGTGCAGGATCGCAAGCGCTTCTTTGCCGCCAACCATATCGCCTTTCTGGCCAACGCCCGAGTGATCAAGGCGTTTCGCCAGCATGTGCCAAATGGCCTCATCGGCCCGAGCTTTGCCTACTCCCCTGCCTATCCGGCATCGTGCGATCCGAAAGATATGCTGGCCTATGAGAACGCCGAGGAGTTCAACAACCTCTGGTGGCTGGATGCTTACTGCTTTGGCCGCTATCCGCAGGCGGCGCTCGCTTACTTGCGAGAAAACGGCGAGGCTCCGGAGATCCTGCCGGGCGATATGGAGCTGCTGCGCGAGGGGACGCCCGACTACATCGGCGTCAACTACTACTACACCCTGACCTACACAGATAACCCCTTGGGCGGTCAGACCCTGCAGCGCATCAACACCACCGGCAAGAAGGGTACTACGCCATCGAGCGGCATCCCCGGCCTCTACAAGACGGCGCCCAATCCGCACCTTGAGACCAGCAACTGGGACTGGGCCATCGACCCGACCGGGATGCGCATCGCGCTGCGTCGCCTCTCTTCCCGCTATGGCCTGCCGCTGATGATCACCGAGAACGGCCTTGGCGAGTTCGACAAGCTGGAGGCGGGCGACAAGGTGAACGATGAGTACCGCATCGATTACCTGCACAGCCACGTCAAGGCGTGCCAGGAGGCGATGCAGGATGGGGTGGAATTGCTCGGCTACTGCGCCTGGTCGTTCACCGACATCCTGAGCTGGCTCAACGGCTACCAGAAGCGCTACGGCTTCGTCTATGTGGAGCGTGACGAGCAGGGGGGCTCCCTTCGCCGGATCAAGAAGGCGAGCTTCCACTGGTACAGCCAGGTGATTGCGAGCCAGGGCAAGCAGCTCTGACGATGTATCGCGTCGCGTAACCAGCGGGCCCGGGCAATCCCCGGGCCCGCGCTGTTTGTGGCGGGGGAGAGGGGGCAAGCCGGTTTCTCTCCGTGCGACTCACCCCTGTTTGCTGATTTTTGTCCTGCCAAAGCCGCCGACCCCTGCTATTATCTGCGGCCGAACATGAGCCAATAAAAATCAGGATATCGTGATGACTGACCACACTTTTATTCCCGGCAAGGACGCGGCGCTGGAAGACTCCATCGAACGCTTCCAGACCAAGCTGCAAGCCTTGGGCTTTGATATTGAAGAGGCCTCCTGGCTCAACCCCGTGCCGAACGTCTGGTCGGTGCATATTCGCGACAAAGAGTGCCCCCTCTGCTTTACCAACGGCAAGGGTGCCAGCAAGAAGGCGGCCCTCGCTTCCGCCCTTGGCGAATATTTCGAGCGTCTCTCCACCAACTACTTCTTCGCCGACTTCTATCTGGGCGAGCAGGTCGCCAACGGTGATTTCGTTCACTACCCGAACGAAAAGTGGTTCCCCATCGAGGGTGACCAGTTCCCGGCCGGTCTGCTAGACAGCTTCACCCGCAAGTTCTACAACCCGGACGGTGAAGTGACCGCCGACATGCTGGTGGATCTGCAGTCAAACAACGAAGAGCGCGGGATCGTCGCCCTGCCGTTCGAGCGTCAGTCCGATCACGAGACCGTCTACATCCCGATGAACATCATCGGCAACCTCTATGTCTCCAACGGCATGAGCGCCGGCAACACCAAGACCGAAGCGCGCACCCAGGCGCTCTCCGAAGTGTTCGAGCGCCACGTGAAGAACAAGATCATCGCCGAGGCCATCAGCCTGCCGTTGATCCCGGACGAGGTCATTGCCCGTTATCCGGGAATTGCTGCCTCCATCGCCGCCCTCGAAGCGGAAGGCTTCCCCATTTACAGCTTCGATGCCTCTCTGGGTGGCCGCTATCCGGTCATCTGTGTGGTGCTGCTCAACCCGAGCAACGGCACCTGCTTTGCCTCCTTCGGTGCCCACCCGCGCTTCGAAGTGGCCTTCGAGCGTACCGTGACCGAGCTGCTGCAGGGCCGCGGTCTCAAGGATCTCGACGTGTTTGTGCCGCCGTCATTCGACAACGAGCAGGTAGCGGATCACCACAACCTCGAGACCCACTTCATCGACTCCTCGGGCCTCATCAGCTGGGATCTGTTCAAGCAGGATGCGGACTTCGAGTTTGCCGACTGGGACTTCCGTGGCACCTCGCAGGAGGAGTTTGATCACCTGATCGGCATCTTCCATGAGCTGGAGCAGCCGGTCTATATCGCCGACTACGAGCATCTGGGTGTCTACGCCTGCCGCATTCTGGTGCCGGGCATGTCCGACATCTATCCGGCCGAAGATCTGCTGCTGGCCAACAACAACATGGGCGCCAACCTGCGCGAAGTGATCCTGGCACTGCCATCACTTGATTGGGATGCCGAGCAGTACATGGCGTTGTTTGATCAATTGGATGAAGAGGGGCACGACGAGCGTACCCGTGTACGCGAGCTGCTGGGCATCGCCGCTGCCAAGGGGACCGCGCTGCACACCCTGCGCGTTGGCGAGCTGAAAGCCATGCTGGCGCTGGCCGCCGGTGAGCTGGAGACTGCTCTCGATCTCATCGATTGGACCATGGAGTTCAACCAGTCGGTGTTTACTGCCGAGCGTGCCAGCTACTACCGCGCCCTGCGTGCCTGCGTCGAGTTGTTCCTCGACGAGGAGCGGGATCCGGAGCAGTATCGCGCCGTCTTCACTCGCATGTATGGCGAAGAGACGCTGGCACAGGCATGGGCCAACGCCACTGGCGAAGCACGCTTCCACGGGCTGGAGGCGGCCGACCTGTCGCTCTCCCAGTTCCCGCTGCACCAGAAGCTGCTGGCGGCTTACGAGAAGCTGCAAAAGGCCAAGCGAGCCCATCACTGGGCGTGATTGTTGCTGTAAAGGAAGGGGCCGAGTGGCCCCTTCTGTTTATCGTGCGGCAAGGCACGGGATTGTTATTCAAAGATGAAATAAAAAACAAAAAATACCCCTAAGGGGGTTGATGGCAGGGCAGGGGATGTGCTGGCGATCTGCAAAGATATCTTGCCAATACCATATTTCCATGATTGGAAATAAATTCTTTAAAATCATTGCATTAAAAATGTGATATTTCTGTTTCAGCTGATACCTGGTGTAAAGTGGCGTAGCCATCGCACTAAAATATTTGTAGTAAAATTACATTCGCACTCTGATAAACTTGATCAATGTCAATTTTGGCTATTTGGCCCTTTGTTATGATTTCAACAGGCAAAACATTCAGGTAGAAAATAATTGAAAGCTGAATCTCCATTCGATTGTCTCAAGCCCGAAGCCATCGCTGCACTGGCTGAAGACATCACCTATGCCAAGGCTACCAAGCCGGCATACAAGGTCATTCCACTGGCCATCACCGCAGGCGCTTTCATCGCCATCGCATTTATCTTCTACATCACAGTGACGACCGGAACCGGCTCCATGCCTTGGGGTATGGCCAAGCTGGTGGGCGGTCTCTGCTTCTCTCTCGGACTTATTCTCTGTGTGCTGCTCGGTGCCGAGCTGTTCACCTCCACCACCCTGACACTGGTGGCCAAGGCTGCCAATCGCATCAGCTGGGCTCAGCTGCTCAAGAATTGGGGTTTGGTCTACTTCGGTAACCTGATTGGCGGTCTGCTGATGGTGGCGCTGATCATCGTTTCTGCAGAGTACACGGCAGCAGACGGTCAGTGGGGCCTTAACGCCCTCAAAGTGGCCCAACACAAAATTCACCACACCTTCTTCGAAGCGGTGGCGCTCGGTATCCTCTGTAACCTGATGGTATGTCTTGCTGCATGGATGGCCTTTGGTGCCCGCAGCGCGACTGACAAGGTAGTGGTTATGCTGCTGCCGGTTGCCATGTTCGTTGCCTCAGGTTTCGAGCACAGCATCGCAAACATGTTTATGATTCCGGTTGGTATCGCTATCCACAGCGTGGCTAGTCCGGAATTTTGGCAGGCCATCGGCCAGGATCCGGCAACCTTTGCTGACCTGACCGTATCCAACTTCGTCCTACACAACCTCATCCCCGTGACCATCGGCAATATCATCGGTGGTGGCGTGATGGTTGGTCTGACTTACTGGTTTATCTTCCGTCGTCATCATTAAGGATGATTGCGGGATACTACATCAATACCGTGTGAGGTAATGAAAAATGGCAGAACTTAACGAACAGTTCCAAAAAGCATGGGAAGGCTTCGCGGCCGGTGAATGGCAGACCTCTGTCAACACCCGTGACTTCATCCAGAAGAACTACACCCCGTATGAAGGTGACGAGTCCTTCCTGGCTGGCGCGACCGAAGCGACCACCAAGCTGTGGGACAAGGTCATGGAAGGGATCAAAATCGAGAACCGCACTCATGCGCCGGTTGATTTTGATACTGACCTGCCCTCCACCATTACCGCACACGATGCCGGTTATATCGATCAGAGCCTGGAGCAGATCGTTGGTCTGCAGACTGACAAGCCGCTGAAGCGCGCCATCATCGCCAACGGCGGTATCAAGATGGTTAAAACTTCTTGCGAAGTGTACGGTCGTCAACTGGACCCGATGGTCGAGAAGATCTTCACCGAATACCGCAAGACTCACAACCAGGGCGTGTTTGACGTTTACACCAAAGACATCCTGAACTGCCGTAAGTCTGGTGTTATCACCGGTCTGCCGGATGCCTACGGCCGTGGCCGTATCATCGGTGACTACCGTCGTGTTGCTCTGTACGGTGTTGACTTCCTGATGGCCGACAAACTGGCCCAGTTCAAGTCCCTGCAAGCTGACCTGGAAAACGGCGTCAACCTGGAAGCCACCATCCGTCTGCGCGAAGAGATCTCCGAGCAGCACCGTGCCCTGGCACAGATGAAGGTGATGGCTGCCAAGTACGGTTGCGATATCTCCGTACCGGCCAAGAACGCTAAAGAAGCCGTACAGTGGACCTACTTCGCCTACCTGGCGGCAGTCAAGTCCCAGAACGGTGCAGCCATGTCCTTCGGTCGTACCTCCAGCTTCCTGGATATCTACATCGAGCGTGACCTGCAGAAAGGCCTGATCACCGAGCAAGAAGCCCAGGAGCTGATGGACCACATGGTCATGAAGCTGCGTATGGTTCGCTTCCTGCGTACTCCGGAATACGATTCACTGTTCTCCGGCGACCCGATGTGGGCGACCGAGACCCTGGCTGGTATGGGCGTTGACGGCCGTACCCTGGTCACCAAGAACAGCTTCCGTATGCTGAACACCCTGTACACCATGGGCCCGTCCCCTGAGCCGAACCTGACCATCCTGTGGTCCGAGAAGCTGCCGGTCGGTTTCAAAAAGTACTGTGCCAAGGTATCCATCGAGACCTCTTCCGTTCAGTACGAGAACGACGATCTGATGCGTCCGGATTTCAACAACGATGACTACGCCATCGCTTGCTGTGTATCCCCGATGATCGTTGGTAAGCAGATGCAGTTCTTCGGTGCTCGTGCCAACCTGGCCAAGACCATGCTGTATGCAATCAACGGTGGTATGGACGAGAAACTCAAGATCCAGGTCGGTCCGAAAACCGAGATGGTCAAGTCCGAGTACCTCGACTACAACGACGTAATGGATCGTCTGGACCACTTCATGGATTGGCTGGCCAAGCAATACGTTGCTGCGTTGAACATCATCCACTACATGCACGACAAGTACAGCTACGAAGCCTCTCTGATGGCGCTGCACGACCGTGACGTATATCGCACCATGGCGTGTGGTATCGCGGGTCTGTCCGTAGCCGCTGACTCCCTGTCTGCCATCAAGTACGCCAAGGTCAAGCCGATTCGTGACGAAGATGGCGTTGCCATCGACTTCGAAATCGAAGGCGAATACCCGCAGTTCGGTAACAACGACGCTCGCGTCGATGATATCGCCTGTGACCTGGTTGAGCGCTTCATGAAGAAGATTCAGAAGCTGAATACCTACCGTGGTGCTGTTGCTACCCAGTCTGTTCTGACCATCACCTCCAACGTGGTATATGGCAAGAAGACCGGTAACACCCCGGATGGCCGTCGTGCTGGTGCTCCGTTCGGCCCGGGTGCAAACCCGATGCACGGTCGTGACCAGAAAGGTGCTGTTGCTTCCCTGACTTCCGTAGCCAAGCTGCCGTTCGCTTACGCTAAAGATGGTATCTCCTATACCTTCTCCATCGTTCCGAACGCACTGGGTAAAGATATGGAAGCCCAGAAAGCCAACCTGGCTGGCCTGATGGACGGTTACTTCCACCACGAATCCAACGTAGAGGGTGGTCAGCACCTGAACGTTAACGTGATGAACCGTGAAATGCTGCTGGACGCCATGGAAAACCCGGAGAAATATCCGCAGTTGACCATCCGCGTATCCGGTTATGCCGTTCGCTTCAACTCTTTGACCAAAGAGCAACAGCAAGACGTCATCACCCGTACCTTCACTGCTTCTCTGTAATCGAGACATAGTGAGCAAAAACCGGCGCCAAGGCGCCGGTTTTTTTATGCGTGCGATTTAGGGGGAGTAATCATCCCCTGTGAATCGCCTCCAGTTCCATCGCAACCACAACAGTTGTTACTGGGTATTCGAAGAGGATTAAGGGGAGGGGCTCACCAGGATTGACCTAGGCCCCGTCTGTAATGCGATTATGCTTTATTAGCGCTCTAAGGGGATAGGCGGTTGCTTTGCCTGCCATTTCATCAGTGTTGCTATGGCTCGTGGAACAGCTGATCAGGTTTAAGGGGTGAACAGAGGCGCCATCGCGGGTATCAAGCAATACCCATAAGCCTGTGACTATGGAATCATTCTCTGCCTCTGCCTCTGCCTCTGCCTCTGCCTCTGCCTCTGCCTCTGCCTCTGCCTCTGCCTCTGTCTCTGTCTCTGTCTCTGTCTCTGTCTCTGTCTCTGTCTCTGTCTCTGTCTCTGCCTCTGTCTCTGTCTCTGTCTCTGTCTCTGTCTCTGTCTCTGCCTCTCTCAATGCGCAGCTGGGAGGGTGTCTGGTTTAGCCAGCCAGATATGTGTGAAGCTACAAACCCTGCTTGCCGAAACAACAAGGGCTGCACATTGTGCAGCCCTTGTCTCTGGAAAATAGCGGGTTGAGCGCGTTAGCTGGCCCAGGTGATGATGTGATCGATCCATTCACCCGCCTGATCCTCGTGAATGACCTTGCCACGGACGGATTGACCAGCCTGATGCATCGCGGAACGACTGCCGGTCAGCAGAGGATGCCACTCTGGAAGAGCGTCACCTTCAGACAGCAGGCGATATGCGCAAGTTGAGGGGAGCCAGTCATATTCGGCGATCTTGTCATGGGTGATCTGCAGACAGTCAGGCTCTTTTTTGAAACGATTGGCGTAATCAGAGCACTGACAGGTCTTGGTGTTAAGCAAATTGCAGGCGACATTGGTGAAAACCAGTTCGTCGGTATCTTCATCGATCAGCTTGTTGAGGCAGCATTTTCCGCAACCATCGCAGAGGGATTCCCATTCGGATTCAGTCATCTGCTGCAGACTCTTGGTCTGCCAAAAGGGGGCTTGCATCATACCGCTCACTTATTACACCTGATAAAACGCGTGGTTATACCCCTTGTTACCCAGTATTTCAAGGAGAGGGTCACTCCGGTGGGTAAATTGTCGTGATCAGCTCAAATGAATGCAATGACTTTCAGCCTCATCATATTGCTCAAACGGGTTCGCTGGTGG
>NZ_QAJD01000152.1:0-37647 GCF_003061465.1 Aeromonas sp. HMWF017 | reverse complement strand
GTTTGTCTGCTTGCTGCAAGCAGGGTCAAATGATCTCCGATGCCTACCGTCAGGCTGTTGCACGCTTGTCTTTCAAATAAAGCCGCTGGTCACATATTGTTTGCGCCCTTCTGTCACTGCGGCCCGCGGGAGAGCATGCGTAGGCGTTCGTTTTTTGTCTTAATGATTGAGATAGATATCTTGCTCTGCATAGGCCAGCAGAGGTGTGCCGAGGTTAGTCCGTTTCGCGCCAAAGAAGCGGGTGAGTACGCCAGATTGCTGTCCCAGTCGCTGCAGCTTGACGTGATCCAGCTCGATCTGCTCGGGTAGCCAGGTAAATACGGCGGCGCAGTGACCATTGCCCAGACTGCGCTCCAGGGTTTGCTGCCAGTTCTTGATTTTGGGGCTATGTACCACCAGCACTCTCTTGGGATCGATACCTCGCTCTTCCAGACGGCTGACTGTGGGGCGTCCCGGCGGGGCGATCAACAAGATCCAGCCGGTATGAACCTCCCCAAGCTTTGTCAGCTCGCTCAGAAACTGATCATCAGACTGGATAGTCACACCATAATGAGCCAACTCCGCTTTGCAGGCGGTTCTGGTGGGCCAGGGCTTGCTCATGACACGATTCATCGCAAAGGGCAGTGAGTGCAGGGGCTGGTTCATATATTGGTTTCCTGTATGAATATCCAAGCTGTATGCACATACAGTAGTTCTATCCTGTGACAGTGACAAGGTGTTTTTGCTGAAAAATGTGATGGTGTTGGCATGTGTCGTTAGTAACGTTATGTTTTTAAACGTTATTTAATATAAAACTGACTGGGCGTTTTTCGTACTATGGACAAACCCTGAGTAACCGCCCATGGTTATACAGGTCATTTACAGGAGGTGCCGCTATGGATATCAGTACCTTGCAACGTCTTGATGCCAACATCTTGCTGGGCATCATCAATGAGAAGCTAAGGCTTGAGTGTGACGGGTTGGAGGAGTTACTGGCCTATTACGATATGAGTGAAGAGCAGTTGGCAGGGCGTCTGGATCAGATTGGGTACCATTACGATCCATTGAGCAATCAGTTCAAGGCACATCTTTAAGGGTGCAATGATTGCTTCATATTTATACGGTAATTTTTCAGGCACATTGAAACCGGTTTCAATGTGCCGTCTTGCTGCCTATTTTCAGGGATTTTCAAGGCTTGGCAATCTCTGAAAGCCTATTCATGCCAGAATATTTTTATTGTTTCATTAAGTTGATGATAATAAAGGGAATGTTTGTTTTTATGCGATCAGTTAAAGGAAAGGGTTTTCAAGCTTTTTAGGCTGTTTTTATCGGTTAAAGTGTGACTTGCGTTAACTTTTAATTCTGCCGCTTTAGTTAGTATTCTCACGCCGGTACATATTTTGAGATAACAACAGCGCCGGTCCCGCAAGCGGGATAACAATTTTATTTGTAACGAAGGAATATGGTTTATGGCTACCAAGAAGAAGACAGACCAGGATCTCCAACTGGATAAAGATCAGCTCAAGGCGAGTATCGTGCGTCACCTGCGTTCTACCTTGGGAACAAGCGAACAGAAAGCCTCTCCCGAAGCGTGGTGGAAAGCCACTGCTGCGGCTGTCAATGAACAGGTGTACGAGCGCCTGACCCGCACTCAGCAGACTCATTTCAAGAAAGATACTCGTGCGATTCACTATCTCTCTGCTGAATTCCTGATGGGACGATTGACTTCCAACAACCTGCACAACCTCTCCCTCTACAAGACTTGCGAAGAGGCGCTGGGCGAACTCGGTCTGGAACTGACCGACCTGTGCGAACAAGAGCCGGATATGGCACTTGGCAACGGCGGCCTGGGTCGTCTGGCTGCCTGCTTTATCGACTCGCTGGCCACCCTGAACTATCCGGCGGTTGGCTATGGTATCCACTACGAACACGGTCTGTTCCGTCAGGAAATCCAGGATGGCCGCCAGATCGAGCGTCCGGACTCTTGGCGTGAATATGGCAACCCCTGGGAGATCTGCCGTCCCGAGTCTGTGCAAGAAGTGCCGCTCTATGGCTACGTCGAGACCGTGTTTGGTGACAATGGCGGCCTGAAGAAGGTATGGCACGCCGGTCGCAAGATTAAAGGGGTGCCTTGGGATATTCCGGTGGTCGGTTTTGGCGGTCACACCGTCAACATCCTGCGTCTGTGGGAATCCCGCGCCTCCGAGTTTTTCGACTGGGACGTGTTCAACGCCGGTGGTTACATCGATTCCCAGGCTGAAAAAGCCCAGGCCGAGACCATCTCCAAGGTACTCTATCCGAACGATGAGACCGATGCCGGTAAAGAGCTGCGTCTGATCCAGCAGTACTTCTTCTGTGCTTGCTCCATCAAGGACATCATGCGCCGCTACAAGCGGGTCCATGGCCGTGACTTCAGCAACTTTGCCGCGCAAATTGCCATTCAGCTCAACGATACTCACCCGACTGTCGCCATCCCGGAACTGATGCGGGTGCTGGTTGACGAGGAAGATCTGAATTGGGATACCGCCTGGGCCATCTGCTATCAGGTCTTCTCTTACACCAACCACACTCTGCTGCCGGAAGCGCTGGAGAAGTGGTCGGTCAGCCTGTTCGAGAAAGTACTGCCTCGCCATCTGGAGGTGATTTACGAGATCAACGCCCGCTTCCTGAACGAGTTGGTGGAGCCCAAGTGGCCGGGCAACGATGCCATCAAGGCCAAGCTCTCCATCATCGAAGAGGGAGCCGTGCGCAAGGTTCGCATGGGCAACCTGTGCGTGATCGGTTCGTCCAAAGTGAACGGTGTGGCCGAGATCCACTCCAAGCTGGTGAAGGAAGATCTCTTCCCCGAGTATGCCGAGCTGTGGCCGGAAAAAATGTGCAACGTGACCAACGGGGTGACCCCGCGTCGCTGGCTGTTGGCGTGCAACCCGGAACTGGCTGGCCTCTACAACGAAGTAGTGGGCAAGGAGTGGCCACTGCAACTGGACAAACTGCGTGGGGTGGTGAAGTTTGCCGACGACAAGGCGTTCCAGCAGCAGTTCATGACCATCAAGCGTCACAACAAAGAGAAGCTGGTCAAGGTCATCAAAGACGAAACAGGTATCGATGTCAGTGCCGAGGCGATCTTTGACGTTCAGATCAAGCGTCTGCACGAGTACAAGCGCCAGCAGCTGAACCTCATTCACATCATGGCACTCTATCGTCGTCTGCTGGCCAACCCGGACTATGACATGCACCCACGCGTGTTTATCTTCGGTTCCAAAGCGGCGCCCGGTTACAAGCTGGCCAAAGACATCATCTATGCCATCAACAAGCTGGCGGATCGGGTCAACAACGATGCTCGTATCCAGGGCAAGCTGAAAGTGGTGTTTATGCCGAACTACCGCGTGAGTCTGGCCGAGAAGTTGATCCCGGCGGCAGATGTCTCCGAGCAGATCTCCACTGCAGGTTATGAAGCATCCGGTACTGGCAACATGAAGATGGCACTCAACGGTGCAATCACCATCGGGACGCTGGATGGGGCCAACATCGAGATCGCTGAAGAGGCGGGTGCCGAAAACTGTGCCATCTTCGGTCTGAACGTGGACGAAGTGAAATCGCTGAAGGCGCGCGGTTACAACCCGTACGACTTCTACTATGCCAACTCCGAGCTCAAGGCCGTGCTGGACTGGTTTGATACCGACTATTTCACGCCGGGTCGTCCAGGTGAGCTGGCCTCCATCAAGCGCTCCTTGCTGGAAGGGGGAGACCCTTACCTGACTCTGGCGGACTTCCAGTCCTACTCGGATGCACACAAGCTGATCGATACCTGGTATCGGGATCCGGCACTGTGGGCGAAGAAGGCCATCATCAACTCGGCCACCATGGGCAAGTTCAACTCCGACCGCTCTATTCAGGACTATGTGGATCGGATCTGGGATCTGAAGGCCTGCAACATCGGCTAATCGGATTCATAAATGAGAAAACCCCCGCAATGCGGGGGTTTTTGTTGATTGGGGGGAGGTGGATCAGAGGATGTTGCCAACGAAGTAGGCCAGCAGGGCGAGCAACACGGTAAAGACCACGTTCAGAGCCATACCGGCTTTCATCATCTCCCTCTGGCGGATGTGGCCACTGGCAAAGACGATGGCATTGGGCGGCGTGGCGACTGGCAGCATAAAGGCACAGGAGGCACCGATAGCGATTAGCACAGACATCACCACAGGTGATACCCCCAGCGCCTCGGCGACACCGGCAAACAGGGGAACCAACAGTGCGGCGGTGGCGGTGTTGGAGACCAGTTCGGTCAGGAATACCACGAAGGCGGCCAGCATAAGCAACACGACAAAAATGTTGGCGTTGGAGAGCACGGCCGACAGATGGCTAGCCAGGAAGGCGCTGGTACCAGTGGCCTTGAGAATGGCGCTCAGGGTCAGACCGCCGCCAAACAGCATCAGCACGCCCCAGTCGGTGTTCTGGTTGACGTCATCCCAGCTGGCGACACGGCTGACCACGATGGCTACGATGGCGCCCATGGCAATCAGGGTGTCGAGTTGCGGAATACCGCCAAAGGCGTTGGAGATGGGTTGTGAGCCGATCCAGAGCACAACGGTGGTCAGGAAGATTGCCAGCGTCACTTTACGCTCGCGGGTCCAGTTGATGGTGACATCCTGGATCTCGACGCGGTGGCTGAGACGCGGGCGGGTTACCAGATAGAGCAGGGCAATGCCGCAGGGCATCAGGATCAGCACGACTGGAACACCGAATTTCATCCAGTCAGTGAAGCCAATCCCCATCTGGGCGGCTGCGATGGCGTTGGGCGGGCTACCCACCAGGGTACCGATGCCGCCGATACTGGCGCTGTAGGCGATCCCCAGCAATACGAAGACGAAGGTGGCGCGCTCTTTTTTGCTATCGAGGCGTGCCAGCATACCGATCGCCAGTGGCAGCATCATGGCGGTGGTAGCGGTGTTGCTGATCCACATCGACATGGCGGCTGTGATGGTAAAGAGCAGGATGACGCCCCAACCCAGATGACCATTGGCCAGGTGCATCACCTTGCCTGCCATCAGGGTATCCAGTCCCTGTTTTGAGAGGGCTGCCGCGAGGGCGAAACCGCCAAAAAAGAGGAACAGGATCGGGTTGGCAAAATCGGTGAGGGATTTGCTCATGTCAAACACCCCGAGCACGGTAGCCAGCAGGGGTACCAGCAGCGCGGTGATGGTGACGTGCAGTGCTTCGGTCAGCCAGAGGATGGCGATAAAGACCAGAATGCCCAGCCCCTTGTTGACCATGGGGTCAAACGGGAGCCAGGCGAGCATGGCACAAAGTAGCAAAACATCCAGGATGACGATCCCTGATTTGATGTCCAGCCAGCGAGATGGAGCAGAGGGTACAGCTGATGTGTGCATAATGTTCTCTCGGTTAATTTATGGTTGTTTTTGTGTTGCCGAGATTACATCCATTCACTTGTTTGAAACAGACTCACATGTTGAAAATCAGCCTCTACTCACATACTCATTGATAAAAATGAGGAAATGAACACATAAATAAAACATGTGCGAAATATAAATCAAACATCCATGAACTGTTCCAGCCATTGTTTGAACATGCTCTTGGGCAAGGAGCCATTTGTCTGGTTCACCAGTTTGCCCTGTTTGAAGATCATCAGGGTGGGGATGCTGCGAATGGCGTAACGGGCGGCAATGGTGCTCTGTTGCTCGGTATCGACTTTGACAAAGCGAATCCGTGGTTCGAGTTCATGGGCAACCTCATGAAATACCGGAGCAAACTGCTGGCAGGGGCCGCACCAACTGGCCCAGAAATCGACCACGACCGGGATATCTGAGTTGATCAGGGTATCGAAGTTATCCGCCTTCCCGAGGCAAGGGGTCTGGCTGAACAGGAGGGCTTTGCAGCGCCCGCATTTGGCAGATGTATCGATATGGGTAACGGGCAGGCGGTTCCTGGTAAAGCAGTGGCTACAATAAGTAGTGATAAATGACATAATTGGTTCCTTCTAAATCAGCTCTGGCCGGGGATATGATGAGAAGCCAGAATGAAGCAATCGCGAAACAATAGCGAAATATCAGAGCAATAACGGTAACACAGTGCCCAGCGGGAGTGGATAATTCCCCCAGGGTTCATTGCCTAACCGGATAATTCAGCGACCACCAGATGAGAGTCGAGACGGGATGAATAAAGGATCACGGAAAAACCGTGCTGTGCCAGGGCTGATCGTTGCCTTGCTGCTCGCCTTTTCGGGCTACTGCTGGCAGTCGCTCAGTCAGCAGCAGCAGGCCCACGACCTGAATGACGCGGCCGAGGTGGTGCTGAACCGGATCAACGCCGATACCGTCTATCTGCTTGGGCGGGAGCAGGCCAATGACAGCAATGTCCAGCAGCGCCTGAACCAGTTATCCATCACCCTTGACGGTTTTGTACGGGAAGTCAGAAGCGATCCCGAGCTGGTGCAAGACGATCTCTCCCAGGCACTGCTTGAGGACATGGACACCTATCTGATGGCGCTGGCCAGGCTTCATGCCATTGAGATGGCTATCGAGTATCTCAATGCGCCCCTGCAGGCCCAGATTAAAAAGGTGCGGGGGATAAGCCCGTCAGACAGTGCGCTTCATCGCGACCTGGAGGAGCTGGCGCAACTGAGCAACTATCTGCAGCGCAGTTGGGACAAACGTGAACAGACTACGCTGGACCAGCTGCAACAGCAGTTGCAATCCCGTTATGGCAACTTGCCGGAGATCGCTACCCTGATCCGCCTGAGCAAGGAGATGAGCCAGCAGGTGATAGCCTATCACACCTTGCGTTACCAGCTCATCGACATGCATGTGATCGAGAGTCTGGTGCGCTGGAAACTCGACAAGCTGGAGCGCGCCTCCTCTTTGATGAACCGCTTCTATCTGATGGTGTTGTGCGGGGCCTTGATCTGCTTTGCGCTGGTGGCTTTCACTCTGTGGCGCCGCAACCAGAAGCTGAGCGAGTTGTCGCGCCAGACCGGCTTGCTGGCCCAGGCCAAAAGCGATTTTCTGGCCAACATGAGCCACGAGATCCGCACCCCCATGAATGCCATCATAGGTTTTAGCTCGCTGGCACTGCAGACCGAACTGGATCAGCAACAGCGGGACTATCTGGGCAAGATCAAATCCTCATCCGATACCCTGCTGCTGCTGATCAACGACATCCTTGATTTGACCAAGGTTGAGTCAGGCAAGCTGACGTTGGAGGAGATCGACTTCGATCTCAGCGAGCAGCTCGATTCGCTGGCGGGCATGTTTGCCGATCTGGCGGAGCGCAAACACGTGGAAGTGGTTATTCGCAAGTCACCGGAGGTGCCGGTCTTCTTGCGTGGGGATCCCCTGCGATTGGGGCAAGTGCTGGTCAATCTGGTGAACAACGCCATCAAGTTTACCGAACGCGGTGAAGTCGAAGTCTGCATCGAGCTGGCCAATCCTCACCCAATGCGGATCCGCTTCAGTGTGCGCGATACCGGCATCGGCATTGCCGAAGAGAAGCAGACCCAACTGTTTCAAGCGTTTACCCAGCTGGAGGCGGGCAATACCCGCAAATATGGCGGCTCGGGTCTTGGGCTCAATATCTCCCAGCGGCTGGTGGAGCTGATGGGGGGGCGGATCACCGTAAAGAGCAAGCCTGGCGTCGGCTCTCTGTTCAAGTTCGATATCCCGATGGCGCAGGCGGTCTACGGCGTCGCTGGACGGAAAGTCTTCTTCGAAAACCAGCCGCTGGTGATGGTGATGGATGACAACGAACTGGTGCTGGATCTGGCCCGGGACATTCTAACTCGCGCGGGAGTGCGGGTGCTGCCGGTTAACTCCCTTTCCCGTGCCCGTCAGCTGCTCCGTGAAGAGGGACCGAATCTGCGGTTGGCGATCCTCGACTGGCGCATGGGTCAGGAGGATGGGCTCGATCTGGCGCTGGAGATGTATCAGCACAGTCAGTGGCGGCGGATCCCCATCCTGATGATCAGTGCTTGGGCCAGAGAGGGGCTACACGCCAGGATGGACAGCATGGGGCTGACTCATTTTCTGCCCAAACCGATGACCGAAAATGCTCTGCTGGCCAAGGTGGACGAACTGCTCAACGGCAGCTCCTACGAGCTCAACCTGCGCAAGGCCGAGGCACAGGGGGATCAGCAACACTTCAAATCTCTGTTGCAGGGTACCCGAGTGCTGTTGGCGGAAGACAACCGGGTCAATCAGCAGCTCATCATCGAATATCTGCGGCGCGTCGATGCGGTAGTGTGTGTGGTCAGCAATGGTCGGGAGGCGGTGGAGCGGGTCGCCGAGCAGCCTTTTGACGTGATCCTGATGGATTTGCAGATGCCGGTGCTGGACGGACTCGATGCCACCCGCCAGATCCGCAAGATGGTCGACAAACACGATGTGCCCATCATTGCCCTTACCGCCAGTGCAATGCCCGGTGACAAGGAGCGTTGTCTGGGGGTGGGGATGAATGGTTATGTCACCAAGCCGGTGAGCAAGCTGGATCTCTACAACAACCTGCTGCAGTGGGTAAAGCCGCAAGGGGTAGAGCAGGCGGGGATCATGGAGGTTAAACCGCCGGATATGATCGGGATCCTCGATCTGCAGGATGCCCTCAAGCGGCTGGAGCAGGACAAGGAGGCATTGCAGATCCTGTTCAAGCTGTTCATGTCGGAACACAAGGACGATCTGTGGGAGATCCGCTCCGCCCTGCGCCGTCAGCAGCCCGAGGTGGCCAGCAAGCTGCTGCACACCCTCAAGGGGGTGTCTGCCAATATCTCGGCGGCCCGTCTGCAATTGGTGGCTGGCGAGCTGGAGTGGCGCTTGCGGCAAAACGAGGTGCTAAGCGAGACGGATCTGGAGCAGTTGCAACAGGTGTTCAGCCAGACCCGGGAAGAGGTGTCACACTTCCTGTTGACCGGTGAGCAGCATGAAAATTCGTATAATCCCTATTCATCAGGGGATGATCGCATGTCACAGTGAATTAAATAGTAATTATTCTCAACCATCCCGGTTCGGGATATGATGAGCTTTCGTTCGAATCGCCTCCAGCCGGAGGCGATTGTTTTCATTCTTCTATTTCTGCGTGGCTTCTCTGATGGCGGCTCCTTGGAGCGGTCACGGGCAGAGAGCGCTAAAGGTTGGTGGTGTGAGCGTATTTCTACGATTGAGCTGGTTTTTCAAGGAGCAGTGGCCCCGTTATCTGGCTGCCATCTCCCTGCTACTGATGGTAGCCCTGTTGACCGTTATTCCGCCCAAAGTGGTGGGCTGGGTGGTGGATGGCATCACCAAGGGCGGTCTCGACAATGGTACCCTGATGCGCTATCTGGCGGGGCTGTTTGGCCTGGGTGTGCTGATTTATCTGCTGCGCTACGTCTGGCGGGTGATGCTGTTTGGTGCCTCTTACCGTCTGGCCTATGTGTTGCGCAATCGCCTTTTCAGCCATTTCACCCGGATGAGCCCCGATTTTTATCAGCGCCACCGTACTGGCGATTTGATGGCCCATGCCACCAATGACATTCAGGCTGTGGAGATGACCGCTGGCGAAGGGGTGCTGACTCTGGTGGACTCCATCATGGTCGGGGTATTGGTGCTCTCCATCATGTGCAGCCAGTACTCCTGGCAGTTGACGCTGGTCTCCTTGCTGCCGCTACCGGTGATGGCCTATTTCATGAACCGCTTTGGCACCCAGATCTACACCCAGTTCAAGGCTGCGCAAGGGGCCTTCTCCAAGCTCAACAACAAGACCCAGGAGGCCCTTTCCGGCGTGCGGGTGTTGAAATCCTATGCGGTTGAATCGCTGGAAGATGAAGGCTTTGCCGAGCTGACCAAACAGGCGGGGGAGCGCAATATGGCGGTGGCCCGCATCGATGCCAAATTCGATCCGGTCATCTATCTCTGTATCGGTTGCTCCTACTTCCTCGCGGTGGCGGGGGGCAGTGTGCTGGTGCTGCGCGATGAGCTGACTCTGGGTGAGCTCACCAGCTTCACCATGTACCTCGGCCAGCTGATCTGGCCGATGTTTGCCATCGCCTGGCTGTTCAACATCATCGAGCGGGGCAGCGCCGCCTACTCCCGTATCGAAAGCCTGCTGGGGGAGCGCAGCGATATCGAAGAGCCCGCCCAGCCGGCCGCGTTTACCTCTGCCTTTCCTTTGCAGATCAAAGGGGTGAGCTATCAACTCGAGCAGCGCACCCTGCTTGCGGATATCGACGTTACCCTCAAGCAAGGGGGGATGCTAGGGGTGGTGGGGCGCACCGGGGCAGGCAAGAGCTCCCTGCTCAAGCTGTTGATGCGCCTTGCCAATCCGACTCACGGTTCGATTGTCATGGGTGGCGTTCCGATTGACCAGCTGCCGCTCGCCACATTGCGCAGCCAGTTTGCCTATGTGCCGCAGGAGCCATTCCTGTTTTCCACCACTATCGCCGCCAATATCGCCCTCGGCAAACCCGATGCGAGCCGCGAGGAGGTCGAACGGGTGGCGCGCATTGCCTGTGTCCACGATGATATCGTGCGTTTCCCCAAGGGCTATGAGACCGAGGTGGGGGAGAAAGGGGTGACCCTCTCCGGCGGCCAGAAACAGCGGCTGGCCATTGCCCGTGCCCTGCTGCTGGATGCGCCCATTCTGGTGCTCGATGATGCGCTCTCGGCGGTGGATGCCCACACCGAGCAGCAAATTCTGCATGCCCTCAAAGCCCATCGTCGCACCCTGATCTTGGTCAGCCATCGCATGACGGCGGTGGAGCAGGCCGACGAGATCCTGGTGCTGGAGCAGGGGGCCGTCAGTGAGCGGGGTCATCACGGTACCCTGATGGCGCACAATGGCTGGTACGCAGATATGGTGCGTTACCAGCGTCTCGAAGAAGCGGTGGAGGAGAGCCTGTGAATCCGACCATTAAACGACTGCTCGCCTACTGCGCCCAGTATCCTCGCTGGCTGCTCCAGGCGGGGATTTGCCTGCTGCTCGCCACCGGCGCCGAAGTGGCCGGGCCGCTGCTGATCAAGCTCTTTATTGATGACTATCTGGCGCCTCGCAATATCGTGCTGCCCACCATAGCCCTGATTGCAGCGGGCTATCTGTGCTTGCAGGTACTCTCGGCGGCGGGCTTCTATTTGCAATCCTTGCGCTTCAATCGCATCGCTCAGGCGGTGGTGCAAACCTTGCGCGAGCAGGTGTTTGCCACCGCCATCCGCTTGCCGGCCCGCTACTTTGACAAGCATCGCTCCGGCTCGCTGATTTCCCGCATCACCAACGACACCGAGGCGATCATGAACCTCTATGTGCAGGTGATCGGCTTGCTGGTGCAAAAGGTGGTGCTCTTGTGCGGCATCCTCATCTCGATGGCGCTGCTGGATCTGCGGCTGATGCTGGTCTGCTCCCTGTTGCTGCCCGCCGTGGGCGGGGTGATGTGGCTCTACCAGAAACTGAGTGTGCCGGTGGTGCGAGCGACCCGCAGTCTGCTCTCCGACATCAACAGCCGCCTCAACGAGTCGCTGCAGGGGATGCCGGTCATTCAGGCGATGGTGCAGGAGCGCCACTTTGCCAACGCCTTTGCCGAGGTGAACCAGCAGCACTGGTCGGCACGGATCAAGAGCCTCAAGATCAACGGCATTTTGCTGCGTCCGCTCATCGATCTCTTCTACATGATGGTGCTGATCGGCCTGTTGGCGCTGTTTGCCCATGAGGGGGGGAGCCACGCGGGTGCTATTCAGGTGGGGGTGCTCTATGCCTTTATCAGCTATCTGGGCCGGATGATCGAGCCGCTCATCGAGATGACCAACCAGCTTAACCAGTTGCAGCAGGCGATGGTGGCGGGGGAGCGGGTCTTTGCCCTGCTCGATGAAACCCGCGAGAGCACCGAGGGCGAGCTGCGCCCGCTGGAAGGACGGGTCAGTTTCGAGCGGGTGAGTTTTTCCTACGATGGTGAGCAACAGGTGCTGCGGGAGGTCAGTTTTGCCGCAAAACCGGGCCAGATGCTGGCACTGGTGGGCCATACCGGCAGCGGCAAGTCCACCATCATCAGCTTGCTGATGGGCTTCTATCCGCTGGATCAGGGGCAGATCCGCTTCGATGATCACGCACTGGATACCCTGTCGCTGGCGGCGGTGCGCCGCAGCATCGGGCTGGTGCAGCAAGATCCCTTTATCTTCGTCGGCACCCTGGCGGAGAATCTGCGTCTCGGCCGGGCCGGAATAGACGAAGCGCGGCTCTGGCAGGCGCTGAGCGAGGTGCAGCTGGCCGAGTTTGTGCGCAGCCTGCCACAGGGGATCAACACCCTTATGGAAGAGGGGGGCAAGAACCTCTCCGCCGGTCAGCGGCAACTGCTCTCCTTTGCCCGTGCACTGGTGGGAGATCCGCGCATCCTCATTCTGGATGAAGCGACGGCCAGCGTGGACTCCCAGACCGAGTTGGCGCTGTCGCAGGCGATCTCTGCTGCCCGTCGTGGTCGCACTACCATCGCCATCGCCCACCGCCTCTCGACCATCGTCGATGCGGACGAGATCCTGCTGCTCTCCCGCGGTCAGGTGAGCGAGCGGGGCAGCCACAGCGAGCTGATGGCCCTCGGCGGCCATTATGCCCAGCTGTTCGAGATGCAGAGTCAGGGGGCCTGGCTGGAAGAGAAGCGCGCCTGAGCGGCACATTTGCTGTAACAGCGACATGAACGAGAAGAGGGAACCGGTGTGGTTCCCTCTGTTTTTTCGGGTTGGGCAAAAGGTCGTAAGCGTGATCCCTGTGCTTGTCGAATGGCGCAGATGCAGGCAACATGTTGTTTACATTAACTCATCGGATCAGTTCGCATATGGATTTGCAACGCTTCAAAGCCAATCTGGCGCTCCGGCTGTTTGCCTGGCGCTACATTCCCGTCATCGGGTTTTGTGCCCCGATCATCGAAGAGATGAACGCCAAGGCGCTGCGCATTCGCATTCCCCTTGGCTGGCGTACCCGCAATCACCTGGGCAGCATGTATTTTGGCGCACTGGCGACCGGCGCCGATCTGGTAGGTGGTCTACTGGTGATGGAGAAGGGGCGGCAGCGGCGCAAGAAGGTGCACTTCGCCTTCAAGGATGTGCAGGGGGAGTTTTTGAAACGACCGGAGGGGGATGTGCAGTTCGACTGCGCAGCGGGGGAGGAGATTGACGCCATGATCGATGAATCGCTGGCAAGCGGTCAGCGCATCAATCGCCCCATCCGGGTGGTAGCCACCTGTCCGTCATTGAACGGGGATGAGGCGATGGCGCGTTTTGTGCTGACCCTGTCGATCAAGGCCAGCTAGCGGGTTGCCGGAGAGAGGCTCCCCGAAACGGGTTTAGCCAATCTCCGGGCTGACGCCCTCTTTCACCACGACCTTCATGCCGTTGAAGTTGACCACCTGTTCGGCCACGATCTTGCAGCGCTTGCGGGTCTCGACCTGACCGTCCACCTCGACCAGCCCTTCGGCAACGAGGGCTTTGGCGGCGCCGCCACAATCGGCCCACCCCTGATGTTTGATAAGGTCACACAAGGCAACGAAGGGGTGACCTTCGAGCAGAAACGTCTCCATGGGAAATCCTCTAGATGGATGAATGCCGGATACAGCAGGGCGACTATTTTAGGCAGTTCGCTCAGGCAAAGAAAGGAAGAGGGACTAGTCGCTGTGAAAAAGTGGCCGATTGTTCTTGAGGTGGCGCTTTCGCAAGTCCTGATGGAGAGGTGAGAGGGCCACCCGTGACGTATCGTGACGCACCTCGTCCCTGCTGGTGTGCCCACACTATCCCCTAACTGTTAGGATCGGGCCACTCTCAATGGCCCAAGGAACTTTCCATGACACTCTCCCGCCTGCTGCTGGCATGCAGCGCCCTGACTCTGTGCGGTGTCGCGCAGGCCAGTACTCCGGTGCAGGTCTCGCTGCCCGGGGTCAATTTGCCCGCGTCCCATCAGGTGGAAGGCGCGCGCGCCTCGCTGCTCTACGGTCGGACCGGTCAGGTGAAGGGTATTGATCTGCCAATCTTCGCCCTCTCCGATGTGGATCAGTTCAGCGGCCTGCAGCTCGGGATTTTCCTCGGTGCTGGTCGGGTGCGTCACCAGTTTGGCGGGGTCGCCATCAACGCCATCAACTGGCACGAAGGGCAGGATACCGGCGTCAATCTGGGGCTGGTCAACCTGACCAACAATGTACAGGGGCTTAACTGGGGAGCGGTCAATATCGCCAAGGGCAATGCGCTGGCCAACGTCGGCTTCGTCAACTATGCCGAGCGTACCACCTTCCAGATTGGCTTTATCAATGCGACCAAGCACCTCGATGGCTTGCAGATCGGGCTGGCCAACTATGCCGCCAACGGCGTTTTCCCCATTTTGCCGCTGGTGAACTTCCAGAAATCGTTCTGACCAAGGCAGTTCGCTTTGCGTTAAAGACATCTGCTGATTACCCTGTGCCTCTTGCAACTTGTGACAGGCAAACAGAGGTAATTGATGACGGCAGGGCAAATTAGTGCAATCGGGATCGGCTGGGATGTGCGTGGCTGGCAGGGCAGTGCCCAGGCGGTGGCCGTGGTGGGCTGGCAGGCCGACTCCAACCGCCTGCACTGGCTCGGGGTGTCGCCGCTGTTTCGTCTTAGCTCGCGGGTGGCGCCGGATCTGGCCGCTCTGCTGCGTCCCGCCCTGCAAAACGAGCTGACCCTGATGCAGGTAGAAGCCTGCCCGCAACTGGCGCTCGGTATCGATGCGCCGCTTGCCTTTCCCCGTGCCTTGCGGGATCTGCTAAATGGCCAGCCACATAGCTGCGCCGCTCCCGAGCGTGAGATAGACAACCCCTACGCCTATCGCGACTGCGAGCGCTGGCTGTATCAGCAGTACGGCAAGAAGCCGCTGTCGGCCACCTTCGACCGGCTTGGCAACAATGCCACCCTGGCGCTCTCCATGCTGCCGCGGCTCTCTGATCTGCAACTGGTGCCGACCGTTGCCCCGAAGGCCAGTCGTGCCGTGCTGGAGGTCTATCCGGCATTGGCCAAAGTGGGCGGCAAGGCCTCCCCGGCACGGCCCGAGCTGGCGGCCTTACTGCCTGCGGACGTGCTGGTCGGCACCGATCGCTACGATGCGGTGCTCTGCGCCCTGATGGCGCTGCAATATGCCGCTGGTGGCAAGGTGACGGTATTGCCTGAGCTGATTTCGCCACCCAGTGACATGCCTTGTGATGAGGGATGGGTCTATCACTTTGCCCGTCATGCTGTAGAGCACAACGGCATGTGACGACGGGGACGCGGCACATCATGGCGCCGCTCACCCTGTGGAGGCGGGCCAAATGGCGCAAAAAACCTGTCTTTAGTCAGGAAATTGCCTGTTCATCCCGCGCCAAGGTGGCGCATCGTTATCTTCATCCGATATATTGCCCACCTTGCTGATCCTTTGCTGTGGTATTCCCGATGAAATCCGTTCTCTCTATTCAGTCCCACGTGGTCTTTGGTTGTGCCGGCAACAGCGCGGCCGTCTTCCCCATGCGCCGCCTTGGTATGGATGTATGGCCCATCAACACGGTGCAGTTTTCCAACCACACCCAATATGCCCAGGGGTGGCAGGGGATAGCGATGCCGGCAGGCCATATCAGTGCGCTGGTGAAAGGATTGGGTAATATCGAGGTGTTGAGCCAGTGTGATGCCGTGCTGAGCGGTTACCTTGGCTCCGCCGAACAGGGAGACGAGATCCTGACCGTGGTCAACGCCGTCAAGGCGGCCAACCCGGATGCCATCTACTTCTGCGATCCGGTGATGGGTCATCCGGAGAAGGGGTGTATCGTCGCTCCCGGCGTCACCCGTTTCCTGACCGAGCAGGCGTTGCCGGTGGCCGACATGATGGCCCCCAACCTGCTGGAGCTGGAGACCCTCTGTGATACCTATCTGGCTGATCTGGATCAGACCCGCGCGGCTGCCCATCAGCTGCTGGCCCGCGGCGTCAAGCTGGTGCTGGTCAAGCATCTCGGTCGTGCGGCGCAGGACTCCAGCCGCTTCGAGATGCTGCTGGCCACCCCGCAAGGGGATTACCTGATTGCCCGTCCGCTTTATGACTTTGCCCGCCAGCCGGTGGGGGTTGGCGATCTTATCAGCGCCCTGATGCTGGCCAATTTGCTGGCCGGCCACGATGCGGTCAGCGCGTTCGAGCGCACCAACGCCTCGGTGGATGCGGTGCTGCAGGAGACCTGGCGCCAGCAGGCTTACGAGTTGCAACTCATCGCCGCGCAAGATGCCTTCGCCCTGCCAGAGGTTGAAGTGCGAGCGGTGAAACTGCCCTGAGTCAACGCGGACTCTCGTCTATCCCGACAAGGGGATGCAGATGAAAAAGGCTTGCCAATGGGCAAGCCTTTTTACTGTTTGCCTATTTAGTGCGGCAAGCAATCAGATGCGGGGATGGCGGAGGCGATAACGCTCAGCCATGGCATTGGCCGCTACCATGGCGGCGTAGACATCCTGTTCACTCACTGTCATCGGCATGTTGCCCATGGTATCGAGGGGATCGCAGGCCAGCTGCGCCACCTTGCGCCACTCGTTTTCATCAAAGTGGGTGAGTCCCAACTCTTGCAGCGTCATGGGCAGACCTGCACAGTCGATGATGCGAAACACCTCATCAAGTTCGTGTTGCGGGGCGCGCTCAAGCACGAGTTGGGTCAGCAGGCCGAAGACTACTTTCTCGCCATGCTGGGCGCGATGGAGCTCCGGGATCAGTGACATGCCGTTGTTGACGGCATGAGCGGCGGCCAGTCCACCGGCTTCTGCGCCGACCCCGCTGAGGTAGATGGTGGCCTCGATAACCTGCTCAAGCGCCGGGGTCGAGACATGGTGGCGTATTGCATCCATGGCCAGCTCGATGTTTTCACCAAGCAGCTCGTAACAGAGCTTTGCCAGACCAAGGCCTGTGCGTGAAGGGCGCTTGCCGACCAGATTGAGCCCGTCCGCCCGATAGCAGGCGCGCGCCTCGAAATAGGTGGCCAGGGCATCGCCAACGCCTGCGGAAAAGAAGCGGGGAGGGGCGGCGGCAATGATGGCCGTGTCAGCCAGCACCACGTCCGGATTTTGCGGCAGGAACAGATAGCGCTCAAATTCCCCCGTCTGGTTGTAGATCACCGCCAGTGCCGTGCAGGGGGCATCCGTGGAGGCAATCGTCGGGAACAGCACAACCGGACGGCGCAGATAGAAGGCCACGGCTTTGGCGACGTCCAGCGTCTTGCCGCCGCCGATCCCGACAATCACGTTCGCACCATATTGCTCTGCAAGGTGGGTCAGGCGGTGGATCTCCTGTTCGGTGCATTCGTAGCGAAACTTGTCGACCACTCCCCTGAGACCTGCCTGCAGGAGCCCCGCCAAAGCTTCTTCCCGTACCCGCTCCAGAATGAACTCATCGCTGATGAGCAACGCATAGTCACCAAAATCTTTAACGTGCTCATGGAGTTGCGGGAGAAGGTGTTGACCGATGATGAACTTTTTGGGGGAGGTAACTGTACGGGGCAAAGTGGGCATCCATTATTCCTCAAGGCAGTGAATAACATAAAATAGATTATCAAATGGGTCTCTTACGATACGCCTGATGAGGCAATAGATGAAGAAGAAAAGGGGGGTGTTTTAATCATTAATTAATATTTCTATTTATTTGGCTGTATTTTGGGGCGGCGATTGGCGGTGTTGAGGCATACAGGAGCAATGGCTCTATCGTGGCAATTTGTTGCAAGCCATATTGCTGCAACAAACAGTCACGCAGCAACAAGCAGGACCGCTTGGGGCGGCCCTGCTGTATGTGGATAAGGGATAGGAGATAGTCAGAGCAGTTTGTAGAAGATTGCGGTTGCTGCAAGGGTGCCATCGGCGTTGCGTGCAAAGCTCGGGATCTGGCCCGCCTCCAGATAGCCGAGTTGACGATAGAGGTGGGAGGCCACATCACCGGCGCGAGTATCGAGCTCCAGCAGCGAACGGCCCGCGGCATGGGCGCCTTGTTCCAAGGCCTGCATCAGCGCACGACCGACACCTTTGCCTCTCGCCGTTTGCAGTACCATCAGTTTTTCCACCTCGGTCCGGTGGCGACCGTTGGCCTTGCCACAGAGCGCGAGCTGAACCGCTCCCACGAGCTGTTGTTGCTCAAGGGCCAGCCACAGCTTTCGGTGACCTGCCACAAGATCCGCTTCAACTCCTTGCCAGTAGCGGGTAGATTCCTCCGTGGTCAGCGGCGGTAAAAATCCGACCGAGGCGCCGCTATCGACACAATCTTGCAGCAGGGTGATGAGCGCACTTTGGTAGGTCGCTGTGCTATTAACTTCCACAATGTCCATCTGACATCCTTGTCGTTGCGTTGCTATGTGGCTGATTGCCACCGTTGGTTCATATGAGGTGGGTACGTATGCTCGCCGCGAGTACGGCTTGTCAGCGGATCAGCCCCTGCTCAACCAGCCAGACAAACAGCAGGCGGGAGACGGGGGAGAGCTCATCGAGGTGAGAGCTGTCGAGCCAGCGCAGCTCGGCAATTTCGGCCGATGCGATCGGGGTGCCGCTCGCTTCGCCGGTGTAGCAGCGCAGTCTCACCTCGACACCTGCCGGTTTGCCATCGGCCTGAGCGTTGAATTCGCAGGCAAAGCGCAGGGTGTCGGGTTGCAGGGTGACAGCCAGCTCCTCCTCAATCTCGCGGATCAGCGCCGCCTCGTCGCTCTCGCCCGGTTCCCGCTTGCCGCCCGGGATGTAATAGATGCCCTTGCCGTGGGAGCGGGCGCAGAGCAGTTGCTGATCTTTAAAGGTGAGCCAAGCGAGTTTGTCGATCATCTGTTTTCTCTCCAATGGGGTTGCCGTGATGAGCAGTGGCGCACTCAAGCGCACAGTTGTTTTGCATGCCGGCAGCCTAACAAAGATGAAGTTGAGTCCCAAGGAGAAAGAGGGGAGATGCCGGAAACGCACTGTTTCCAGCGCGGTGACCGCGTAGCTGAATGAGTGCGCAATGGCTGGTTCACCACAGCCTTCTCGTCCCTAAAAAAGCGGACTGGCGCACATCACGACAGGGCCGGACTGGGCGAAGGCGGGGTCCTTGTGGTTTAATCTTGCCACTTTAGCGGTAGTAGGCGACGAGCCTGCTACCTTGCGTTGGCAAGATGCAGGTGAGCAAGATGCAGATAGCAGCAGAGAGCAAGTTTATCGGACTCGGGGTCGCGGGTAATTTCGCCGGTCATCTGGAGCAGGCGGGTGAAGCGTCGGACTTCGTAGCGGTCGTGGTGCGTGATACCACGGCGCCCAAGGCGCTGTTCCCCTTCTTCGTGCCGGGCCATCCGTGTCAGCTCGGGGTATTCCCGTTGAGCGACAAGGCGATCTTCCTGCCGGAAGCGGCAGTCAGTGGTGACGAGAAGGTGCAGATCGAGCCGGAAGTAGCCCTCTGGTGCGAGCTGGAGTATGCCGGCAACCAGGTGGTGGCGATCCATCCCCGCGCCTTTGGTGCCTATAACGATTGTTCCATCCGCCGTCCCAACGCCAAGAAGATCAGCGAGAAGAAGAACTGGGGCGAAGAGAGCAAGGGGTTGGCGGCCAACCTGCTGCCGCTTTCCGGTTTTGCCGCCGGTTGCGAGCTCGATGACTATCGCATCGCCTGCTATCTGGAGCGCGATGGCGAGCTGCACTCTTACGGGGTAGACAGCGCCGCCATCGACTACAGCTACTTCCACGGCAAGCTGCTCGACTGGACCATCGGCAAGTTCAACCATCAGCAGGATGAAGGTCCGGCGGAGCACATTCAGGGGCTGCTGGCGCAGGCGGGGCATCCTCCCCACGCGCTCATCAGTATCGGCGCCACCCGTTATACCCCGTTTGGCGAGACCCACTTCCTCAAGCCCGGCGACACCTCCTGTGTGGTGGTCTATCCGGGCAGCCGTTATAGCGAAGCGGATATCCGCGAGGCGATCCGTACCCGCAGCTTTGGTGCCGATGTGTCGGTGCTGCTGCAAGCGGTGCAGGCGCGCTAATCAGATTGGCCCGCGGGGAGGCCACAGCCATCCTGCGGGCTGCAACAAAGAGTCATTGATGAAGATTGATACTGCAACGCGGGCCGATTATCCGGCCCTGATCGAGCTGTGGGAGGCCTCTGTTCGGGCGACCCACCACTTCCTGCCCGAGGCCGAGATCCTGGCTCTCAAACCGCTTATTCTGGAGCACTACTTCGATGCGGTGACACTGCACAGTGCCCGCACAGAAGAGGGGCGCATTACGGGTTTTAGCGGAGTGTACGAGGGCAAGCTGGAGATGCTGTTTGTGGCGCCGGCGGTGCGCGGCAGTGGCGTGGGTCGCCGGTTGGTGGAACATGCCATCGGCCAGTGCGGCGCGACGCAGGTTGACGTCAACGAGCAGAACGAACAGGCGGTGGGTTTCTATCTGAAGATGGGGTTCACAGTGACGGGTCGTTCGCCGCTGGATGGTCAGGGCAAGCCCTATCCGCTGCTGCATATGGCGCTGGCGCCGACCTGATCGTGCCCGATGAGGCGCAGTACCCATAAACCAACGGGGGATGGCATCAGCCATCCCCCGTTTTTTGATCGTGTTTGTTACTTGCTGGCGACCTTGTTCACCACCTTGATCAGCTGATAGCGCAGAGAGGGGGCATCGGCCGGCACATCGGTGAGCTGCTCCTTGCTGACAGTGAGCTGATAGCGGTAACCCGGCTCGAACTGGAAACCTTCAATATTCTGGTAGAACAGCGTCCAGGGCTGCTGCTCATCACTGCGAACCTGCATGCACTGCATCGGGCCAACTCCGACGCAATCGACCAGCTGGCTGTTGATATAGAGGGTCTCCCCCTGTGACGGGGCGGGGGCGCTCTGGCAGGCGGTCAGCAGCAAGGCTGCGCTGATAAACAGTGGTTTCATAATGGACTCCTTAACGCGAAAGGGGGCATTAGAGCGGCAAACAAAAAGGCGGTCAATGACCGCCTTTGTAACAAACCATATCAACGCAGTGGTTAGCGCTGCTCGAGCGGAGTGAACTCGCGCAGTGGGTGACCCACGTAGAGCTGGCGTGGACGACCAATCTTGCTGTCCGGGTCTGAGTGGAACTCGTTCCAGTGCGCAATCCAGCCAATGGTGCGGGAGATGGCGAAAATCACGGTGAACATGCTCATCGGGATGCCGATCGCCTTCATGATGATGCCGGAGTAGAAGTCTACGTTCGGGTAGAGTTTCTTCTCGACGAAGTAGGGGTCGGAGAGCGCAATACGCTCCAGCTCCATGGCGACGTCCAGCAGCGGATCCTTGATCTGCAGCTCGGTCAGTACTTCGTGGCAGGTTTCGCGCATCACGGTGGCACGGGGGTCGTGGTTTTTGTAGACACGGTGACCGAAGCCCATCAGACGGAACGGATCATTCTTGTCCTTGGCCTTGGCGATGTACTCGGGGATGCGATCCACCGAGCCGATCTCTTCCAGCATGCGCAGGCAGGCTTCGTTGGCACCACCGTGGGCCGGTCCCCACAGGGAGGCGATCCCCGCGGCGATACAGGCGAACGGGTTGGCACCGGAGGATCCAGCCAGACGAACGGTGGAGGTGGAGGCGTTCTGCTCGTGATCCGCATGGAGGGTAAAGATACGATCCATGGCGCGTTCAACGATGGGGTTGACCTTGTACTCTTCGGTCGGCACGCCAAACATCATGTGCAGGAAGTTACCGGCATAGGAGAGGGCGTTACGCGGCTGCATGAACGGCTGGCCGATGGAGTACTTGTAACACATGGCGGCCAGAGTCGGCATCTTGGAGAGCAGACGGAAGGCACAGATCTCGCGATGCTGCTCGTTGTTGATGTCGAGGGCATCGTGATAGAAGGCGGAGAGGGCGCTGACTACACCGCACATGATGGCCATGGGGTGGGAGTCGCGACGGAAGCCGCGGAAGAAGAAGGCGATCTGCTCGTGCACCATGGTGTGGCGGGTGACCAGGCGTTCGAATTCGGCATATTGGGCCTTGGTCGGCGCTTCGCCGTACAGCAGGATATAGCAGACTTCCAGATAGGTGGCCTGGGTGGCCAATTGGGCGATGGGGTAACCACGGTGCAGCAAGACACCCTGATCCCCGTCAATGTAGGTAATGGCAGATTTGCAAGAACCGGTCGCCATAAAACCGGGGTCAAAGGTGAAATACCCCTGTGATCCCAATTTTCTGACATCGATGACATCCGGGCCGATGGTGCCGGAGAGGATCGGCAGTTCGACCGGATCTTTTCCGGGCAGGTGTAGGGTGGCTATTTTATCAGCCATAGCACGTCTCCTTTGCTCTTTATAATTTGGTTCCAGTCCTACTCTATTACGACTTTTATGACGCTGGCAAAGGTTGTTACCCATACCGAAGTGGCTGGAGCGCCTTATTTGAAACAGAGTTCCTTATCAATGTCAATTTTGCTGAAACCCCATTAATGGTATTAATGAAATGTTAAATTAAATATGCGATCGAGTTTGCGGTTTTGTGTTTTCTTTGTAGCTAATTGATTGTCTTCGGTTAAGGCCGCCGATATACTGCGCCACGTGGGTCATGGCTGCGGGTGTTTGAAACGCTTTGGCAAAGCCTGATGTGAAACCGAAAACTCGCGTTTTGGCTTTTTCAGAGTGTTTTGGTAACAAAAAACCAACAATCACCATTCCGTGCCCTCAAGTGTGAGTTAAAACAATAACTAACGTGCTCAATGGAGCTGAGTGGGCAAGCGTGAAAAACAAACAGAGACCGGTCAACCTCGACCTACAGACGATCAGCTTTCCTGTCACTGCCATTGCATCCATCCTGCACCGTGTTTCAGGGGTCATTACCTTTGTTGCACTGGGCATCTTGCTGTGGATGCTTGGTACTTCACTCGCCTCTCCCGAAGGGTTTGAAACCGTGGTTGCCATCATGGACAACTTCCTGGTCAAACTCGTGCTGTGGGGGATCCTGACTGCGCTGGCATACCACATTGTGGGCGGCTTGCGTCATCTGGTCATGGATATGGGCTATTGGGAAGAGCTGGAATCCGGCAATCAGAGCGCCCGCGTGGCCTTCGTGATCACCGCGATCCTGGCTGTATTGGCGGGAGTGCTTGTATGGTAACCAATTCTGCAACCTTCGGGCGCAGCGGCGTTCACGATTACATCCTGATCCGCGCTACCGCCCTCATCATGACCTGTTATGTCCTCTATCTGGTGGGCTTTGTCGCGTTCAACGACATCACCTACGAGGTGTGGGCAGGCTTCTTCGCCAAAACATTCACCAAGGTATTCACCCTGTTGACCCTGCTCTGCGTACTGATCCACGCCTGGATTGGTCTGTGGCAGGTGCTGACTGACTATATCAAGCCGGTAGGGCTGCGCGGGGCGCTGCAATTTGCCCTGGTCGTGGTGCTGTTTGTCTATCTGATGACGGGTTTCGTCGTGCTGTGGGGTGTGTAAGGTGACTATTCCAACTCGTGAATTTGATGCGGTGGTGATTGGTGCCGGTGGTGCCGGTATGCGCGCCGCACTGCAGATTGCCCAGTCCGGCAAGAGCTGCGCTCTGTTGTCCAAGGTTTTTCCAACCCGTTCTCACACTGTCTCCGCCCAGGGCGGGATCACGGTTGCGCTGGGCAATGCCCACGATGACAACTGGCAGTGGCATATGTATGACACGGTAAAAGGTTCCGATTACATCGGTGATCAGGAAGCCATCGAGTACATGTGCAAAACCGGCCCCGAGGCTATCTATGAGCTGGAGAACATGGGGCTGCCCTTCTCCCGTTTCGACAACGGGTCTGTCTACCAGCGTCCGTTTGGTGGTCAGTCCAAGAATTTCGGTGGCGAGCAGGCTGCCCGTACTGCCGCTGCGGCCGACCGTACCGGTCACGCCCTGCTGCACACCCTTTACCAACAAAACGTCAAGAACAAGACCACCGTCTTCTCCGAGTGGTATGCGCTGGATCTGGTGAAAAACCAGGATGGCCATGTGGTGGGTTGTACCGCCATCGACATGGAGAGCGGTGAAGTGGTCTACTTCAAGGCCAAGGCCACCGTGCTGGCGACTGGCGGTGCCGGTCGTATCTACCAGTCCACCACCAATGCCCACATCAACACAGGTGACGGTGTCGGCATGGCGCTGCGTGCCGGCGTCGGCGTGCAGGATATGGAGATGTGGCAGTTCCACCCGACCGGCATCGCCGGGGCAGGGGTGCTGGTAACCGAAGGCTGCCGTGGTGAAGGTGGCTATCTGCTCAATAAAGATGGCGAGCGCTTCATGGAGCGTTACGCGCCAAACGCCAAGGACTTGGCCGGTCGCGACGTGGTGGCCCGCTCCATCATGATCGAGATCCGTGAAGGCCGTGGCTGCGATGGTCCCTGGGGCCCGCACATCAAGCTCAAGCTGGATCACCTCGGCAAAGAGGTGCTGGAATCCCGTCTGCCGGGGATCTGCGAACTCTCCCGCACCTTCGCCCACGTGGATCCGGTCAAAGAGCCGATCCCGATCATTCCGACCTGCCACTACATGATGGGCGGCGTGCCGACCAACGTGAATGGCCAGTGCCTGACCCAGGACAAGAACGGCAACGACGTGCCGGTGGTCGGTCTGTTTGCGGTGGGCGAGATTGCCTGCGTCTCGGTGCACGGCGCCAACCGTCTGGGCGGCAACTCCCTGCTGGATCTGGTGGTGTTCGGCCGCGCTGCCGGCATGCATCTGGTCAACACTCTGGGCGAGATGGAGCACGGTCGTGATGCTTCCGAGTCGGATCTGGATGCCGCACTGGCCCGCTTCAACCGCTGGGAAAATTGCCGTGACGGTGAAGACCCGGTGCAGATCCGCAAAGACCTGCAGCGCTGCATGCAGAACAACTTCTCCGTATTCCGCGAAGGTGCGGCGATGGCAGAAGGGTTGGCCGAGCTCAAGGTTATCCGCGAACGCCTCAAGTCAGCCCGTCTGGATGACACCTCCAAAGAGTTCAACACCCAGCGCATCGAGTGCCTGGAGCTGGACAACCTGATGGAAACGGCGTTTGCCACGGCGGTTGCCGCCAACTTCCGTACCGAGAGTCGCGGTGCTCACTGCCGCTTCGACTTCCCGGATCGCGACGATGAGAACTGGCTGTGCCACAGCCTCTATCATCCGGACACCGAGTCCATGACCCGTCGCGCTGTCAACATGTCACCCAAGACCCGTGAGGCGTTCCCGCCCAAGGTCCGGACTTACTGATTGCGGAGCCAGCCCTATGAACGTCACATTCTCTGTCTACAGATACAATCCGGATGTTGATAACGTCCCCCATATGAAGGAATATCGTCTTGATATTCCTGAAGGTTCCGACATGATGGTGCTCGACGCACTGATCCAGTTGAAAGAGCTGGATCCCACGCTCGCCTTCCGCCGCTCTTGCCGCGAAGGGGTCTGTGGATCAGACGGTCTCAACATGAATGGCAAGAACGGTCTTGCCTGTATCACCCCGCTCTCCGACCTGCTGAAGAAGGGCAATAACGTCGTTATCCGCCCCTTGCCCGGCCTGCCGGTGATCCGTGACCTGGTGATCGACATGACCCAGTTCTACACCCAGTGGGAGAAGGTCAAACCCTTCCTCATCAATGATGACAAGTTGCCGCCGGTGCGTGAGCACCTGCAATCCCCCGAAGAGCGCGCCAAGCTTGACGGCCTGTACGAGTGCATTCTCTGTGCCTGCTGCTCCACTTCGTGCCCCTCCTTCTGGTGGAATCCCGACAAGTTCATCGGTCCGGCCGGGCTGCTCGCCGCCTACCGCTGGTTGGCTGACAGCCGCGACACCGCGACCACCGAACGACTGGGGAATCTGGACGACGCATTCAGCGTGTTCCGCTGCCATGGCATCATGAACTGCGTGAACGTCTGTCCGAAAGGCTTGAACCCGACCAAGGCGATTGGCCAGATCAAGTCGATGTTGCTCAATCGGGCTGTTTAGTATCAGGGCCGGCCAGGTGCTGGCCCGACCTCTGGATAGCCATCCCACCCGTGGCAGGATGGCTATTTGACCCCTACAAGCTGCGCAGCAGTAACAAGAAGTACAAGGGATAGAAATGCATAACGGCGTGATGAAGGCCTGGTTGGAGTCATCTCACCTGGCTGGTGCGAATGCAAGCTATATCGAGGATTTGTACGAATCCTTCCTGGAAAATCCTGACTCCGTGTCCGACGAGTGGCGCTGCCTGTTTAGCGAGCTGCCCCAGGTCAATGGCCATGCGGTTGAACAACCCCACTCCCAGGTCCGCGATTATTTCCGTCGTCTGGCCAAGGATCCCTCTCGCTACAGTGCCCCCGTCTCCGATCCGCAAGTGGATGCCAAGCAGGTGCGGGTATTGCAGCTGATCAACGCCTTCCGTTTCCGTGGTCACCAGAATGCCAATCTGGACCCGCTGGGCCTGTGGCAGCGTGAAACCGTTGCCGAACTGGATCCTGCGTTCCACAACCTGCAGGGCGCAGACATGGAGGCCACCTTTAATGTGGGCTCCTACGCCATCGGTCGCGAGACCATGGTGCTCTCCGACCTCTACGCCTCGCTGAAGAAGACCTATTGCGGCTCCATCGGCGCCGACTACATGCACCTCACCTCCACGGAAGAGAAGCGCTGGCTGCAACAGCGTCTTGAATCCATTGAAGGGAAGGGGAGTTACACCCTCGAAGAGAAGACCCGTTTCCTCGAGAGCCTGACTGCCGCCGAAGGGTTGGAGAAATATCTGGGCGCCAAGTTCCCGGGAGCCAAGCGGTTCTCGCTGGAAGGTGGCGATGCCATGATCCCCATGCTCAAGGAGCTGATCCGTCGCGCCGGTGAACAGGGCTGCAAAGAGGCCGTTATCGGCATGGCCCACCGCGGTCGTCTCAACGTGCTGATCAACGTGCTGGGCAAGCGCGCTCAGGACCTGTTCGACGAGTTTGCCGGCAAGCACGGAGAATCCTGGGGTACCGGTGATGTGAAGTACCACATGGGCTTCTCCTCCGACTTCGCCACCCCGGGCGGCAACGTCCACCTGGCGCTGGCGTTCAACCCCTCTCACCTCGAAATCGTCAACCCTGTGGTCATCGGCTCGGTGCGTGCCCGTATGGATCGTCGCGGTGACAAAGATGGCTCCAGCGTGTTGCCCATCACCATTCACGGTGACTCGGCCATGGCCGGTCAGGGCGTGGTGGCCGAGACCTTCAACATGTCCCAGACCCGTGCCTATGGTGTCGGCGGGACGGTGCGCATCGTCATCAACAACCAGGTTGGTTTCACCACCTCCTATATCCGTGACCTGCGTTCCACCGAATATTGCACTGACATCGCCAAGGCGGTGCAGGCGCCGGTGCTGCACGTCAACGGGGATGATCCGGAAGCCGTGGTGCTGGTGACCCAGATTGCACTGGATTACCGCAATACCTTCAAACGCGACGTGGTGATCGAGCTGGTCTGCTACCGTCGTCACGGTCACAACGAGGCGGATGAGCCGAGCGCGACCCAGCCGCTGATGTACCAGAAGATCAAGCAGCACCCGACCCCGCGCAAGATCTACGCCGATCAGCTGGTGGCCGAGGGGAGCCTCGCTCAGGAGCGGGCGACCGAACTGGTCAACGAGTATCGCGAAGCGCTGGATCGCGGCGAGCGGGTGAGCAAGGAGTGGCGGCCGATGGAGCTGCACTCCGTCGACTGGACGCCGTATCTGGGCCACGACTGGAACATGGCCTATGAGAGTGCCGTGCCGATTGATCACCTCAAGAGCCTCGGCGAGCGGGTGAGCCAGTATCCGGCAACCCACGTGCTGCAGCGTCAGGTCGAGAAGATTTACGAAGACCGCCGTCTGATGGCCGCTGGCGAGAAGCTGGTGGATTGGGGCTTTGCCGAGACCCTGGCCTATGCCACTCTGGTGGACAAGGGCTCCCGCATCCGCTTTACCGGTGAAGACTCCGGCCGTGGCACCTTCTTCCACCGCCATGCCGTGCTGCACAGCCAGACCGATGCCAGCACTTATACCCCGCTGTGCAACCTGCACGACGAGCAAGGCCCGTTCGAGGTGTACGACTCTGTGCTGACCGAGAACGCGGTTCTGGCCTTTGAATATGGCTACGCCAGCGCCGAGCCGGCTGGCCTCACCATCTGGGAAGCCCAGTTCGGTGACTTCGCCAACTGTGCCCAAGTGGTAGTGGATCAGTTCCTCTCCTCCGGCGAGCAGAAGTGGGGCCGGATGTGCGGCCTGACCATGTTGCTGCCGCACGGTTACGAGGGGCAGGGCCCGGAGCACTCCTCCGCCCGTCTGGAGCGTTATCTGCAGATGTGCGCCCAGCACAACATGCAGGTGTGCGTGCCCTCTACCCCGGCGCAGGTGTTCCATATGCTGCGTCGTCAGGTGGTACGTCCGATGCGCCGTCCGCTGATCGTAATGACGCCCAAATCCCTGCTGCGCCACCCGCTGGCGGTGAGCAAGCTCGAAGAGCTGGCTGAAGGCACCTTCCAGAACGCCATCGGCGAGATCGATGCGCTGGATCCGAAAGCGGTCAAGCGCGTGGTCTTCTGTTCTGGCAAGGTCTACTACGACCTGCTCGATGCCCGTCGCAAGGCCGAGCAGCAAGATGTGGCACTGGTGCGAATTGAGCAGCTCTACCCCTTCCCGGAAGAGGAAGTGCGCGCCATTCTGGCCGATTACAGCCACGTCACCGACTTTGTCTGGTGTCAGGAAGAGCCGCAGAACCAGGGCGCCTGGTACTGCACCCGTCACCACTACGATGGCGTGCTGCCAGCCGGAGCCACCCTGCGTTATGCCGGTCGCCCTGCGTCAGCCTCACCGGCCGTCGGTTACATGTCTGTCCACGCCAAGCAGCAAAAAGCCTTGGTGGAAGATGCCCTTACCCTGTAAAGCCTCTGGCATAGAAGTAAAAAGGAACTGATTGGATGACTATCGAGATCAAGGTACCGGATCTGCCGGAATCAGTGGCCGATGCCACTATCGCTACCTGGCACAAAAAACCGGGCGACCTGGTCGCCCGTGACGAAGTGCTGGTCGACATCGAGACCGACAAGGTGGTGCTGGAAGTGCCTGCACCGCAAGCCGGTGTGCTGGGGGATATTCTGCAAGGGGAAGGGGCGACTGTGTTGTCCCGTCAACTGATTGCCATCCTCACCGCCGCCCCGGTGGCCGGTGAAGAGACCAAAGAGAAACCCGCTGAAGCGGTGGCCGATGATGGTGCCGATGGCTTGAGCCCCTCGGTGCGCCGCCTGATTGGCGAGCACGACATCGACGTGACCAAGCTGACCGGTACCGGCAAGGGTGGTCGCATCACCAAGGATGATGTGGAAGCCTTCATCAAGGCCAAGAGCCAGCCTGCGGCAGCCGCACCGGTCGCAACTGCAGCCCCGGCAGCCAAGGTTGCCCCGCTGGGTGGTCGCACCGACAAGCGGGTACCGATGACCCGTCTGCGCAAGCGCATTGCCGAGCGGCTGCTGGAAGCGAAAAACACCACCGCCATGCTGACCACCTTCAACGAGGTCAACATGAAGCCCATCATGGATCTGCGCAAGCAGTACGGAGAGATCTTCGAGAAGAAGCACGGCATCAAGCTCGGCTTTATGTCCTTCTACGTGAAAGCGGTAGTGGAGTCCCTCAAGCGCTATCCGGAAGTGAACGCGGCGCTCGATGGTGATGACGTGGTTTACCACAACTACTTCGACGTCAGCATCGCCGTCTCTACCCCCCGTGGTTTGGTGACGCCGGTGCTGCGCGACTGCGACAACATGAGCTTGGCGGACATCGAGAAGGCCATCAAGGATCTGGCGGGCAAGGGCCGTGACGGCAAGCTGACCGTGGATGAACTGACTGGCGGAAACTTCACCATCACCAATGGTGGCGTGTTCGGCTCCTTGATGTCCACCCCGATCATTAACCCGCCCCAGAGCGCCATTCTGGGCATGCACAAGATCCAGGATCGCCCGATGGCCGTTGACGGCAAGGTCGAGATCCTGCCGATGATGTATCTGGCGCTCTCCTACGATCACCGTCTCATCGACGGACGCGAATCGGTAGGCTTCCTGGTCTCCGTCAAGGAGCTGCTGGAAGACCCGACCCGTCTGTTGCTGGACGTCTAAGCCTGTGGCACCCGGGCAAGGGGTTTGCGCCCCGAGCCGAATGTGCCGCTGGACGTTTGAGTAATACCCGAGCGATTGAAAGATAACGAGGGGCCGCCCAGGCCCCCATTCACAGGGGATTGAGAAACACCAGCCCCGGACGGAAATACCTACAACACGGATAGAGCATCTATGAATCTGCATGAATATCAGGCAAAACAGCTGTTTGCCGAGTATGGCCTGCCGGTCTCCGAAGGTTATGCCTGTGCTACCCCACAAGAAGCGGCCGAAGCGGCCGACAAGATTGGCGGCAATACCTGGGTCGTCAAATGCCAGGTACACGCCGGTGGCCGCGGTAAAGCGGGCGGCGTGAAAGTGGCCAAGAGCAAGGATGAGATCCGTGCTTTTGCCCAAAACTGGCTTGGCAAAAATCTGGTGACCTACCAGACCGACGCCAACGGCCAGCCGGTCACCAAGATCCTGGTGGAATCTTGCACCGACATCGCCAAAGAGCTCTACCTGGGCGCCGTGGTTGACCGTGGTTCGCGCCGCGTGGTCTTCATGGCCTCGACCGAAGGTGGCGTGGATATCGAGAAGATCGCCCACGAAACCCCCCATCTGATCCACAAGGCGGCCATCGACCCGCTGGTGGGTCCGCAGGCCTATCAGGCTCGCGAACTGGCCTTCAAACTGGGTCTGGTCGGCGATCAGATCAAACAGTTCACCAAGATCTTCATGGGTCTGGGCCAGATGTTCCTGGATTGCGATTTCGCGCTGCTGGAGATCAACCCGCTGGTGATCACCGCGCAGGGCAACCTGCACTGCCTGGATGGCAAGATCAACATCGACGCCAACGCACTGTATCGTCAGCCCAAGCTGCGCGAGATGCACGACCCGTCACAAGATGACCCCCGCGAAGCGCACGCCGCCCAGTGGGAGCTCAACTATGTGGCCCTCGATGGCAACATCGGCTGCATGGTCAACGGCGCGGGTCTGGCCATGGGCACCATGGACATCGTCAACCTGCACGGCGGCAAACCGGCCAACTTCCTTGACGTCGGCGGCGGCGCCACCAAGGAGCGTGTAACCGAAGCGTTCAAGATCATCCTCTCCGACAGCAACGTCAAAGCGGTGCTGGTCAACATTTTCGGCGGCATCGTGCGCTGCGACATGATCGCGGAAGGCATCATAGGTGCGGTCAAGGAAGTGGGGGTCAAGGTGCCCGTCGTGGTCCGTCTGGAAGGCAACAACGCCGAGCTGGGTGGTATCAAGCTGGCCGAGAGCGGCCTCAACATCATTGCGGCCAAGAGTCTGACCGATGCCGCGCAGCAAGTCGTCAAAGCAGCGGAGGCCAACTGATGAGCGTACTGATCAACAAGGACACCCGAGTCATCTGCCAGGGCTTTACCGGCGGTCAGGGTACTTTCCACTCCGAGCAGGCGCTCTCCTACGGCACCCAGCTGGTCGGCGGCGTCTCCCCGGGCAAGGGCGGCACCACCCATCTGGGCCTGCCGGTGTTCAACACCGTCCGTGACGCAGTCGAAGCGACCGGCGCCACCGCCACCGTCATCTATGTTCCGGCACCGTTCTGCAAGGACGCGATCCTGGAAGCGATCGACGCGGGTATCAAGCTCATCGTCACCATCACCGAAGGCATCCCTACTCTGGATATGCTGGACGTCAAAGTGAAGCTGCAAGAGACCGGCGTGCGGATGATCGGACCCAACTGCCCGGGCGTGATCACTCCGGGTGAGTGCAAGATCGGCATCATGCCGGGTCACATTCACAAGCCGGGCAAGGTGGGCATCGTCTCCCGCTCCGGCACCCTGACCTACGAAGCGGTCAAGCAGACCACTGACGAGGGCTTTGGCCAGTCCACCTGCGTCGGTATCGGTGGCGACCCCATCCCAGGCTCCAACTTTATCGACATTCTGGAGATGTTCCAGAACGACCCGCAGACCGAAGCGATCGTGATGATCGGCGAGATCGGCGGCAACGCCGAGGAAGACGCGGCCGCCTATATCAAGGCCCACGTCACCAAGCCGGTGGTCTCCTATATCGCCGGTGTTACCGCGCCTCCCGGCAAGCGGATGGGCCACGCTGGCGCCATCATCTCCGGTGGCAAGGGTACCGCCGCCGAGAAGTTTGCCGCGCTGGAAGATGCTGGCGTGAAAACCGTCCGCTCCCTGGCCGATATCGGCAAGGCCCTGCGCGAAGTAACCGGCTGGTAATTCCTGTTAGCCCGTTATCTCTAATAAAAATGCCGCCTGATGGGCGGCATTTTTTATGGGTTTTAAAGTGGTTTGATTTAATCAATCATCGCGATTCAGGCGCTAAACGAATTTTATTACAGGAGACACAGAAACAGTGTGGATACAATAATAGTCTGCGATTTGAACTTGTCAGATTGATTGGTTCCTTTACCCATTGCATCGAGTGACCTGTTTGTGGGTAATGCTAAAAGTCACGCAAGGATGTCAGTGAGATAACGTAGTGTCAGGAGGACATAATGATTTCACGTATTTTGGGAATTGGCTGCCTTACCAGTATCTGCTTGCCAACAGCATGGGCGGCGGATTGCCCGAACAGGCAACCGGGGCAGCATCTAGAGTTTCTTGGGCGTTCGGCTGACAATTCGGTATCACTATGGCTTTCAAGTCCCGGTTCCGGGGGGAATTTTCGCCTCTCTGCTCCCGGGGTATCTGAAATCGATAGTTGGAATGCAAACCGCGCGTCGTTGCACTTGAGTGTTTCACCTGTAGTACTTGATGACCTTAACGGGACTCACAAACTGGATCTCCTCAATGCAGATGGTTCTTTCAACTGCTTCCTCGATTCGAGAAACCAGAACAATCCGGTATTTCCAAATATTCCCCCGATCGATGGGGGAGACAGTAACGGTGGCACTGGTGGCGGAACCGGCGGGGGGATGGCAGCAATGGTGGTAGTGGTGGTGGCACCGGTGGTGGGAGTGACCCGATCCGCAATATTGTGACCAGTATCAGTGCAGATGCCTTGATGGGCTATTTGAGCGGCTCTCTCAGTATTTCAGATCGTGTCGTTGTCGGGCTTGACCAATTTGAAGATATTGCCAGTCAAAAGGGGTTGTGGCAGGTATGGACTGATGTACGCCATACCGGAGTCTCCGATGATCGTAACGAGATAGACACATCCGGACATGCCAACAGCTTTTTGATCGGTATACACAGATCCATTGGTAAAGACGGGTTGGGCGGTATTGCATTTGCCAATAGCAAAACCTCTCTTGGCACGTTTGGCAGTTCGGTACGAAATGAGGGGGACAGTTTCTTTGTTGGGCCATATGGCGGCTATAGGCTAGATACGCACTGGCTGCTGGATGGCTGGGCTGCATGGGGACGAACTGATAACGATACTGAACTCGATGTACTTAAAGGGAGTTTCAAGACAACGACCGAGTTGATCTCAGCCAACCTGACCGGTGGCTACGACGTTGGTGAATATCTGCTGCGGCCCAAGCTTGCCCTCTTTTATAGTCACAATAAATCCGATGCGTTTGATTACACAGGCTCATTGCCTTATGCAAACCAGATTTATAACGTGACATTGCGGGTTAATGAAAACTCTTTTGAATATGCCACCAGTGAAGCATCAGGGGATATCAGTCGTATTTTCACCACAACCGATGGGGTTCAAATTATACCGGCCCTGCGTCTTGGGGTTCGTTATGATATTGAGCGTCCCAATGATGGTCAGATCCTGAATGAAAATCTGACAATGGAAAGTACGACCCCGTGGAGTGGATCTGCACGGATTGCACTGGCAGTAGCCCCTCAGCGTCATCAGCGTTTTGAAGTTATCACCGGTTATTACAGTATCGGGCATCAGGACCTTGACCTCTGGGATATTAGATTTAACGCCGCAGTGAATTTTTAACTTACATAGGGAGATAAAAGTACCGATAACTTGGTCGGCACTTTGATTTAAATTACTTGTATGGAGATGGTATTCACCTGACAGTTGCCAACAAAAGGGAGTGGCCATACGGCTTCATACCGAATAACAAACTGCATCCCTTGTGGTGGCCCGTGAGAGCCTTATTTAGTTGATGGATATATCCACAAATGGGGGGGGGCAGGAGTGCCGAATAGCTAGAGACGGATATCCGGATGTAGGGCTGAAAAGGGAAGATGTGTGCACAGGAACGTCAGCTTTGCGAAATAGCAAAAAGGCACCCGAAGGTGCCTTTTTCACAATCTGAATCGCTTGCCTATCAGGCAGCGGCTTTCAGCTGTACGGCGGCGGCTTTCTTGTGATCGCCGATCGGCATAACGGTGCGGCCGAACTGCTCGTTGATCACGGTGGCCATGGCCAGGTAGATAGCGCTGGCGCCACAGATGATGCCTTCGAAACCGGCGATGGTGCCGATCAGGGTGCTGCCGGTGAAGTCACGAGCGGCCAGCAGGAAGAACAGCACGGTCAGGGAGGCGAACACGAACTGCTTGGCACGCGGGTAGTTGACAGTACCGACCAGCATGAACAGGGTGAAAACACCCCACAGCAGCAGGTACCAGCCCATGTAGGCGTGCGGGGTGGCTTCGGCCAGACCCATGGTCGGCATGACCAGCAGGAACACCAGGCTCAACCAGAAGAAACCGTAGGAGATAAAGGCGGTCACACCGAAGGTGTTGCCACGTTTGTACTCCATGATACCCGCGACGATCTGGGCCATACCGCCGTAGCACAGGCCCATGGCCAGGATCATGGCGCTGATGGGGAAGAAACCTGCGTTATGGATGTTCAGCAGGATGGTGGTCATACCGAAACCCATCAGACCCAGAGGGGCAGGGTTGGCCAATTTTTCGCTCACGTGGCGTTCTCCAAAAATAGAGGTGGGGGGTTAACAAAAGACGCGCGATTTTAGGCAGGCTGTGACGCGCCCGCAAGGGGGCAAGGGGGATAAATCGTAAAAAAACTACGTGATTATTTGCATGAGAGGCCAAATGCTCACCAAAGCAGGCTGTTTGGTGAGCAAAAGGTGTCAAAATAGTTGAGGGGTTGTATTTTTATTACGCTTTTTACGAAGTGCGGCGGCGTTACTGATCCAGCGTCAGGATCACTTTGGCTTCCTTGTCCTCTTCCTTGACCTGGCTGTCGAGCACGAATAGCCGCTCCGGGGTGATCCCCTGGTTGTCGACCAGAAACTCCTTGGTATTTTGCGCCCGGCGCATGGCGAGATTGCGCAGGGATTTGGCGGTGATGAGCTGCTGATCCCGCAGCAGGATCACTGCCTGGGCCCGTAGTGCCGCGCTCTCTTCATCCAGATGGAGCCGATCGGCCAGATCTTCCAGATCTTCGCCAAAGCGCTCTTCGTAGGCCTGGGCCAGCGCCTCTTGCAGGGCGGGGTCCTGTTCCAGCAAGTCGAGATCCGCCTGATTGCCAGTCAGTTTGGCCAGTACCCGCTCCAGCTTTTGCCGTTGCAGGATGGGGCGCTCCTCGTTGAAGTTGACCTTGCCGCGAATATTCATGCTGAGCTTGGGTCTGTCTTTGAGGGCTTGCGCCAGCTTGATCAGTTTCTCCTGCTGGGTGGGGGTGAGATCGGGATCCCCCGGCAGGAAGGGGAGTTCGTCGAGATCGTCGGTGCCATCGGCCAGCGAGGCGAGCAGGGAGAAGGGGGAGGTGATCGCCTTGCTCAAGGTGTTGCCCAGCACATCCCAGAAGATATTGCCGATGCTGAAGTCCGGTTGATCGAGATCCCCCTTCACCTTGAGGTTCATCTGTATTACCCCGTTGGCATCGCTCAGCAGGGCGATGGCCAGCCCAAGCGGCAGATCCTTGGCCTGATCGCTCTTGATCTTCTCGCCCAGTTGCAGCTTCTTGATGGTGATGTCGTTATCCCCCTCCAGCCGGTTGCCCTCCAGCTTGTAGTGCAGTTTCATGGAGAGCTGTCCCTTGTCGATGGCATAACCGGCATAGGTGCCCGAATAGGGGGTAAAGGTGGTGAGCTCCAGATTGTTAAAAGCCACCGCGATATCGAGGATCGGGTTGGCCACCAGCAGGTTGGTGCCGCCGCGAATGGTCACTGGCGCATAGCGATCCACCTTGCCGTTGAAGGCGAGATCGGAGCGTTGCCCCGGAATATTGCTGATATGACGGCTCTGGCCGCCCAGCGAGGCGATATCGGCCACAAAATCCTGGCTCAGGCTGCGGTCGGCAAAGCGCAGGTTGCCCTGCTCGGTACGTAGCTGATCGATGGTGAAGCGAAAGTCTGGGCCCTTGCGCCCTGCTGCCACTTGGGTGCTGTTGGTTGCTGCCGGTTGTGGCAACAGCAGCTGTTGCAGGTTGGTGGTGCCATCTTCGTTGATCTCGATGCGGGCGAAGGGCTTGTTCAGAGCAATCTCCTTGATCCGCATCTGCTGGCTGATGCCGTCGTACGTCAGACCGGTGAGAGCCAGGGTGTTGAACTCCAGCAGCCGCTGATTGTCTGCCCGATCGACCACCTTGAGCCCGTTGACATCGAGCCCCCCTTGCAGGGTCAGCTTGCTCAGATCCCCCTGGGTTGTGGTGGCGAGATCGAGGCGGGTCTTGCTGCTCAGCAGCCCGTTTTGCACCTTGATGCGTACCAGATCGGCCAGATAGGGCTGTGCCAGCGTGAGGGGCAGCCCCTGCTGGTTGATGTCGCCGCTTAAGGTGAAAGGAGTCAGGGTCAGTTGGCCATCAAAGGCGAGGGGGCTGCTCTGGTTGAAGTGGGTGGCCAGAGTCAGTTTGCTCGGTTGCTCTCCCTTGCTGCCCAGTGGCCCCAGCGCCAGCTTGAGGCCGGAGAGCTGGCGTGCCTGCGGTTTGCCGCTGCTCGACTCGGTGAGGGTGAGATCTCCCTTGTCGATAACGATCTGCTTGATCTGCCACTGCCAGGGTTTGTCTGCCCCGTGTTTCTTGCCGTTACCGGCTGTCTTTGCTTGTTGTGCCGATTTGGGCGCCGCATTGTTGGCCACCTCGTTTGCAGCGTGGGCCCCTTTGGCGGGTTTGGCGGGGGCCTGTTCAATCAGCAAGTCAGCCAGATCCAGCTCCTGCTGTGGGTTGAGGGTGGCCTTGAGCAGGGGCTGTTGCAGGGTCACCTTGCCGATCTGGAGCGACTGTTTCTGGCCATCGACAGCCAAATCGCTAAGCGCCAGCTGGCTGAAGCGGGCAAACTCCTCTCCCTTGTGTTTTTTAAGCTGCCAGTTGTCCAGCGTCAGCTTGCCTTTGGACAATTGCCACTGCACTTCTTGCTTGCCCTCTTTGAGCAGGAATTCCACCTCTGCATTGGCGTGGCCCTTGGCCAGATCAAGCTTGAGGTAGGGGGCCCAGAGCGGGGCGAAGGGTTTCAGTTCGACCTGTTTGAGGCTTACCTTGCCCTGACCCATGCCGCTCATCACATCGAGTTTGCCGTGAGCGGCGAGGCTGCTGTTGCCGTTGATGGCGGCGCTCAGCTGATAGGCGGTCGGGTGATTTGCCTCGGTGCGTAGGTTATCGAGCTGGAGAGTCACTTTCTCCAGATTGAGGGGCGGCAACCAGCCGGGTTCGCTCTCCTTGCGCTGATCCTGATAGCGCACATGCCCGTCAGTGACATTGACACTGGCGATATCGACCAGCAGTGGGGCGCTGGCTGTCTCGGGCTCGGGGGAGGGCGCAGGGG
>NZ_QAJD01000151.1:61863-62120 GCF_003061465.1 Aeromonas sp. HMWF017 | reverse complement strand
GGGTGGAGGGGAGATAGCGGGATGCGCCAAGATTCAGCAGCCTGGGGCTACCTTGTTCCATCACGGCCACGGCACAGTTGGAGGTGCCGTAATCAAATCCGATAAACATGGGCGCCAGACTCCTGAATAAAAAAGGGGGGCTAGCCTACCCGAAGGCGCCGGGTCTCACAACCCGGCGCACCGCAATGAAGAACAGGATGAAGGGATTAGCCCTTATTCCACTTCGTTGTCGCAGCTGCCCTGGCTCTCGATGGCGC
>NZ_QAJD01000151.1:59304-61760 GCF_003061465.1 Aeromonas sp. HMWF017 | reverse complement strand
TGAACAGCACGTTGTGGCAGGCGGACAGACGGCGGAATACGTCATCGGTGATCACCTCGTTGGACTTGTCGGAGAAGAAGAGATCCTCTTCCTCTTCGTAGACGTCCAGCCCCAGCGAGCCAATGCGGGAAGTCTTGAGCGCCTCGATGGCGGCGTTGGAGTCGAGCAGGCCGCCACGGCTGGTGTTGATGATCATCACCCCGTCCTTCATCTTGGCGAACGCCTCCTTGTTCAAGAGGTGGTAGTTCTCTTTGAACAGCGGGCAGTGCAGGCTGATGATGTCGGATTGGCGGAACAGGGTATCGAGATCCACGTACTCGGCACCCAGCTCGATGGCTGCCCGATTCTGGTAAGGATCGTTCACCAGCAGGCGAACCCCGAACCCCTTGAGGATGCGCAGGGCGGCCAGACCGATCTTGCCGGTGCCGATGACGCCAACGGTCTTGCCATGCATGTTGAAGCCGACCAGCCCTTCCAGCGAGAAGTTGGCGTCGCGGGTGCGCTGATAAGCCTTATGGATGCGGCGGTTGAGGCACATCATCATGCCGACAGCATGCTCGGCGGTCGCCTCGGGGGAGTAGGCGGGCACTCGTACCACTTTCAGCCCCAGCTCTTTGGCAGCGGCCAGATCCACGTTGTTGTAACCGGCGCAGCGCAGGGCGATCACCTGGGTGCCGTTGGCAGCCAGTTCGGTCAATACCTCGCGGTCGGCATCGTCATTGACGAACAGACACACCACCGGGAAGCCGTGAGCCAGTCGGGCCGTTTTGGCCTCCAGCCGCACATCGAAAAACTCCAGGTCGAAGCCGTACTGGCTGTTGGCCTGGTTGAAATGCTCTTTGTCATAGCTCTTGGTACTGAATACGGCGACTTTCATGGTATGTGCTCCGCAGCGTGTGTGTCGTCAAATTACAACAAAATGGGTCAGCTATCACCGGACAAACCGGCTGGTTATTGTCCCCACGGCATAATGGGAACGGCGCTGACTGCACTCTTGTACGAACCATCCACCAGTTTGGTGCTGTAGGTCAGGTAAACCAGTGCATTGCGTTTCTTGTCGTAAAAACGCACCACTTTCTGCTCCTTGAACACCAGTGAAGTGCTGACATCGAACACCTCTTCTCCCGCCTTCAGTTTTTCGGGCAGGGTGATGGGGCCGATCTGGTGGCACGACAGGGAGGCGTGGGAGGGATCTTCCGCCAGTCCCAACCCGCCTTTTACACCACCGGTCTTGGGGCGCGCCAGATAGCAGGCAACACCGTCGATGCGCGGGTCGTCGAACGCCTCCACCAGGATCTTGTGGTTGGGGCCAAACAGCTTGAAGGCGGTGCTCACTTCACCGACCGGGTCGGCCTTGTCGGCCAGTGCCGGGCCAGCAAACAGGGCCCCCAGCAGCAGGGGCAGGGCGCGGCGCAGGGCGTTATGTCGCGTGTGGTTATGTGTCATGGTCTCTCCTGTTGGCCCGGCACTCCTCAATAGGGAATGCCCAGGCGACGATAGAGGCTGGCAAGCACCCAGGCGGGGCCTATCAGCAGAAATTGCAGGTCGGCGAGGAAGGAGGGGCGTTTGCCCTCGATCTTGTGGCCGACAAACTGGGCTATCCAGAGCAGCACGAACGCCGCCACCGCGGGCCACAACAGCGGCCCCTGCCATTGGTGGCAGATCCACAGTCCCAGCGCGGTCAGCCCGGCCATCCCCGCGAACAGCGAAAACGACAGCTGCAAATAGAACAGCAGCACCGGAATGGCCGCCACTGCCGCCCAATTGAGGGGCTCTGGCAAGGGCCCGTGTGGCAGACACCAGAGCAGAGCCAGCGAGCAGAGATAGATGCCCGGCACCGCCAGCTTGTGGATGGCGACGTTTATCGGATTGCGATGGCTCTGGCCGTACTGCGCAAACCACTCCTGGATTCCCTTCATGGCACCTCCCTGGCGCACTGTGTTCTCGCGGCCTGACCTTCGTGGCCAGGCGCTCGGGATGCTTATCCCTGCGGTGGATACTCCCAATATTGGGCCGGAATGGATTTTAGCAACGGGGTCATATCCGGATTGGGCAGGGCGATGGTGACCCGCTGATCGAGGTTGGCGCTGGCGAGCGCTTCGCGGATCTTGGGGTTGTCATGGAAGAACTTCATAAAACTGCCATCGGCATAGGCCCGCTCCAGCCCGGTCTGAATCGCCTTGGCCAGCTTGGGGTATTCGGGGCTGACGAAGAAGAACTGGGCGAAGGGGTAGCGGATCAGCAGATGCTGCTCGATAGCGAGGTTGGGATACTGCGCCACCAGCTCGCTGCGCTCGGCGAAGATCTCCACCAGGGCGCGCGGGAAGAAGTCGATCTTGTCGCCGTCGTTGATAAGGCGAAACAGGCTGCTGTATCGGCCGGAGAAGGTCGGGATGCCCGCATTTTCCAGAATTTTGTTATCGGCCCAACCGACCCCTTGCGCCGCCTTCAGCTGT
>NZ_QAJD01000151.1:30692-59287 GCF_003061465.1 Aeromonas sp. HMWF017 | reverse complement strand
AGGTCGGCCAGGGTATTGATCTGGTTGAACTTCTCCTGAGCATCCGCGTGGATGAATGACAGCCGCAATCCTTCCAGCCCGCGAAACAGCGGAATGGGGACGGCAATCAGGGAGGATTCGAGTGTGCTGGAGGTGCCCATCCAGAAGACGTTGATGGTCTTGCCCTTGCTCAGCTGCTGCTGGAGGGTGAACTGGTTGAGGTCGAGTTCGACAGGCTGGATGCGAAAGGGTTGCCCGGAGCGGGTCAGGGCCAGTTCCAGCAGCTTGTACTGGTACTCCTGGTCAAGATTGTTGACGGGACGGCTGGGGACCTTGACCGTCAGAACCTGTGCTTGTGCCAGCAGTGGCAGGCACAAACACAGCTTGATGAGCCATTTCACTCTCTGTTCTCCTGTAGATTCCGGAAGGTGTCCGGAGTCTAACAGAACTTGTCACCATCTTGCTGCGAGGCGTTGTGCAAGGTTTGAGCGCGGGGCCCTGCCTTGTTGGCGTCTGTTGCACCAGAATGGTGACGGTTCTTCGAAGAATCAGGCGACGCGACGGAACACGTGGGTATCGTTAAATTCCTTGGTGCTCTGGCATTCGACGCAGAAACGGGATTCCGGACGGGCATGCAGCCGCTTGAGGGAGATCTCGTCACCGCAAGATTCGCAGTAACCAAAATCCCCTTCGCTGATGCGCTTCAATGCGCCCCGCAGCTTGCGCAGGTGCAGCTTGTCGTGCTCGATGCGGTTCAGCTCCAGACGGCGGGCTTCCTCGATACTGGCACGGTCAATTTCATCAGCCATCTCGTTGGTGTCGGTGGCGATGGCCTGGCTGGCCTGGGAGTTCAGGCGCTCTTCGAGCTCGACGATCTGTCGCTCGATCTGCCCCTTGTAAAAGGCCAGTTGGTCTTCAGTCATGAAATCACACATACGATTAACTACCAGTCAGTTTACTAACCCAATTATCCCTGTTTATGGGGGCTGTCTGCCTACAGACCAAGCCCTTGTATCCCGATTTGCACCTGTTTCATGCAAGAGAGTGCAAATCAGGGCGGGCCTTGTACCAAAAAAATGCAGCCAAGCAAAGCAAATAGGATAAGGATTGTGCGCCCTTGCAAAAAAATGGTCCGTTCCTGCGGGGGATTGGCCGGGATCTGGCGTCCGCTTCACCCTCTGTTGGCATCGCCTTTGCAACGATGAGAAGGGTGGGCTTCGTACGGATTTGAGTGTTTAGTATTTGGTGCCGCCTTGGTCATTATATGCGCCGTTATTTATAGTTTTTTAAACACGCCCGCTTGACATTGCCCTTGATGGCGGGCTTTTATGGTGATGTTGATTACAATTTTATAACAAGGGTGTTCCATATATTAGACACCCTTGCCAATGGCAACCGTAAAGTCGGGGTTTAACATGGACAGTATCAAAGGCTGGATGGAGAGCAATCGCATCACGGAGGTGGAGTGCCTGTTCCCGGATTTCACCGGCAACGCCCGGGGCAAGATCATCCCAGCCAACAAGTTTTTGCGCGAAGGGGGCATGCGTCTGCCCGAGGTGATTTTCACCCAGACGGTGACCGGCGAATATCCGGATGACGACAGCATGATCGACCCGCTGGAGCGGGACATGCAGCTCTATCCCGACCCCAACACCATCCGTTTTGTCCCCTGGGCGCTGGAGCCCACTGCACAGGTGATCCACGACTGTTTCGACGTCAACGGCAAGCTGATCGACATCGCGCCGCGCTCCGTGCTGCGTCGGGTTCTGTCATTTTACGAGAAGCAGGGTTGGAAGCCGGTGGTGGCGCCCGAGCTGGAATTCTATCTGGTCACCCGCAACGAGGACCCCGACTATCCGCTGGTGCCGCCGGTTGGTCGCAACGGCCGCCCTGAGACCGCCCGCCAGTCGTTCAGTATCGATGCGGTCAACGAGTTCGACCCCATTTTTGAAGACATGTATGACTACTGCGAGGCGCAGGAGCTGGAGGTGGACACCCTGATCCACGAGTCGGGCGCCGCCCAGATGGAGATCAACTTCCTGCATGGTGATGCCATCGATCTGGCGGATCAGGTGTTCCTGTTCAAGCGCACCATGCGTGAAGCCGCTCACCGCCACGGCATCTATGCCACCTTCATGGCCAAGCCGATGAGTGACGAACCGGGGTCGGCCATGCACATCCACCAGAGTCTGGAAGATGTGAACGGCCACAACCTGTTCGGTACCCCGAACGGCGGCAACAGCGAACAGTTCATGCACTTCATCGCCGGTTTGCAGAAATATACCCCAGCGGTGACCGCCCTGCTGGCTCCCAACGTCAACTCCTACCGCCGCCTCACCTTTGGCGAAAGCGCGCCGCGCAACGTCCAGTGGGGGGTTGAGAACCGCACTTGTGGCCTGCGGGTGCCCTTCTCCGACCCGAGCGCGCGGCGGGTGGAAAACCGTTTCGCCGGTGCCGATGCCAACCCCTATCTGGCGCTGGCCGCCACTCTGGCCTGTGGCTATCTCGGCATGATGGAGAAGCTGGAGCCGCTGCCGGAAATGAAGTCGAGCGCCTATGACCTGCCCTACAGCCTGCCCCGCTCGCTGGAGGAGGCACTCAGCCATCTCGAACAGTGCGAGCCCATCAAGGAGATGCTGGGTGAGCGTTTCACCCGCGCTTTCGTCGCGGTCAAACGCAAAGAGTACGAGACCTACTTCGGGGTGATCAGTCGCTGGGAGCGGGAGTTCCTGCTGCTGAACGTCTGATCCCCCTGTAACGGGGAGGCCGGAGTCGGCCTCCCCGGTCCCTGTATCGAAGAGACCTAAACGCGAGTCAGGTGGCGGCAGCCACCTGTGAGTGGTTGTGGCTGCGAGTATGCAAGCCCGCCTGACTACCCACCTGACTGCTTGACGACTGAATATTGCTAAATCGAAGGAACCGAGGAGCAACAAATGCAGCAGACAACCCGTGAGTGGCAACAACTGGATGCTAGCCACCACCTGCACCCCTTTACCGACTTTCAGGCCCTGAACAAGAAGGGTTCGCGCATCATTACCAAAGCCAGCGGCGTCTATCTGGAGGATTCCGAGGGCAAACGCATTCTCGACGGCATGGCGGGCCTGTGGTGCGTCAATATGGGCTATGGCCGCCAGGAGCTGGTGGATGCCGCTACCCGCCAGATGCAGCAGTTGCCCTACTACAACCTCTTCTTCCAGACCGCTCACCCGCCGGTGATCGAGCTGGCGACCCTGCTGGCCGAGGTGACGCCAGCCCATCTCAACCACGTCTTCTTCACCGGCTCCGGCTCCGAGTGCAACGATACCGTGCTGCGGATGGTGCGCCACTACTGGGCCAGCAAGGGGCAGCCTGATAAACAGGTGATCATCAGTCGCCATAACGCCTATCACGGCTCCACCGTGGCGGGGGCGAGTCTGGGTGGCATGAAGGGGATGCATGCCCAGGGCGGCCTGCCCATTCCCGGCATAGTGCACATCGATCAGCCCTACCACTTCGGTGAGGGGCAGGGGATGAGTGCCCACGAGTTCGGGCTGGAGCGGGCCCGCCAGCTGGAGCAGAAGATTCTGGAGCTGGGGGTGGACAAGGTGGCGGCCTTTATCGGCGAGCCGATCCAGGGGGCGGGCGGTGTCATCATTCCGCCTGACAGCTACTGGCCGGAGATCCAGCGCATCTGTGATCACTACGGCATCCTGCTGATCGCCGACGAGGTGATCTGCGGCTTTGGCCGTACCGGCCACTGGTTTGCCAGCGAAGGGTTTGGCATCAAGCCGGACCTGATGTGTCTGGCCAAGGGGATCACCTCCGGTTATCTGCCGCTCGGCGCAGTGATGGTGAGCGACCGGGTTGCCAAGGGGTTGGTGGAGGAGGGGGGCGAGTTCAACCACGGCTTCACCTACTCGGGTCATCCGGTCTCTTGCGCCGTGGCGGTGGCCAATATCCAGCTTATGCAGAAAGAGAGCATAGTTAAGCGAGTGCATGATACTATCGGCCCCTATTTGCAGCGCCGCTGGGCGGAGCTGGCCGATCATCCGCTGGTGGGAGAAACCCGAGGCAAAGGATTGGTCGCCGCGCTGGAAATCGTTGAGGACAAGCAGACCAACCGGCGTTTCCCGGCTCAGGCAAATGCGGGGATGACTTGCCGGGAGTTCTGCTTTAACAATGGCTTGGTGATGAGGGCGGTAGGCGATACCATGATCATATCGCCCCCCTTGGTCATCACCGAGGAACAGGTTGATGAATTGGTCGATCTGGCCAGGCGCAGTCTGGATCTGACAGCCGCAAAGCTGAAGGGTTGAGGCAGGTCGGGCAGGTTGGCATGCGCATACAATTTGCTTAGGAGACAAGGATGATGTCTTTCAAAACAGGAGTGATCGCTGCCTCTGTGGCTCTGGTCATGGCAAGTGCCGGAGCAATGGCTGAAGAGAAGGTGCTGCACGTCTACAACTGGAGCGACTACATAGCGCCGGATACCCTGGATAACTTCCAGAAGGAGACGGGGATCAAGGTGGTCTATGACGTGTTCGACAGTAACGAGGTACTTGAAGCCAAGTTGCTGGCGGGTAGTTCGGGCTACGACATCGTGGTGCCATCCAACCCCTTCCTGGCCAAGCAGATCAAGGCGGGCGTGTTCCAGAAACTGGACAAGTCCAAGCTCTCCAACTGGCAAAACATGGATGTCGACCTGCTCAAGGCGCTCGAGCCGAGCGATCCGGGCAACCAGTACTCCATCCCCTATCTGTGGGGCACCATCGGCTATGCCTACAACGCCGAGAAGGTGAAAGCCGTGCTGGGGGCCGATGCCCCGGTCAACTCCTGGGATCTGGTGTTCAAGCCGGAGAACATGGCCAAGTTGAAAGAGTGTGGCGTCTCCTTCCTCGATTCACCGACCGAAATGCTGCCGGCTGCCCTGCAATATCTGGGCTTCAAACCGGATAGCCAGAAACCGGCCGAGCTGAAGAAGGCTGAGGAGCTGTTCCTCTCCATCCGTCCCTATACCGCCTATTTCCACTCCTCCAAGTACATCTCGGATCTGGCCAACGGCAACCTCTGCGTCGCGGTCGGTTACTCCGGTGACTTGCAGCAGTCCAAGGCGCGGGCAGCCGAGGCCAAGAATGGCGTCGCGCTCACCTACACCATTCCGAAAGAGGGGGCAGGCAGCTTCTTTGACATGATCGCCATTCCGGCGGATGCCAAGAACGTCGAGGCGGCCCACACCTTCATCAACTACCTGATGAAGCCCGAGGTGATCGCCAATATCACCAACGTGGTGCAGTTCCCGAACGGCAACAAGGCGGCGACCCCGCTGGTGGATGAGGCGATCCGCACCGATCCGGGTATCTACCCTGATGCGGCGACCCTGCAGAAGATCTACACCTTCCCGGATCTGCCGGCCAAGGTGCAGCGTCTAATGACCCGCAGCTGGACCAAGATCAAGTCCGGCAAGTAAGTAACGAATGCCCCTCCCGGTCCGCAGTTCGGCCGGGAGGGTAGTGATGCCATCCATCAGGATGGGCCGCGCGAATGGATGCGCAGACGGTCAACCACTGAAACAGGAGAACTGACACCGTGAATACAACCAGATTGCTAACCATAGCGCTGACCATGGGATTGGCGAATGTGGCCCAGGCTGCCCCTGTGCTGCACTTCTACAACTGGTCTGACTATATCGGTGAGACCACCCTCAGCGATTTCCAGCAGGCGACCGGGATCAAGACCGTCTATGACGTGTTTGACTCCAACGAGACCCTGGAAGGCAAGTTGCTGACGGGGCGGACCGGTTACGATTTGGTGGTGCCCTCCAATAATTTCCTGGCCAAGCAGATCAAGGCGGGAGCCTTCCAGAAACTGGATAAATCCCTGCTGCCCAATCTGGCCAACCTGGATCCCGTGCTGCTCAAGCAGCTCGACAAGGTGGATCCGGGTCATCAGTACGCGGTGCCCTATCTGTGGGGGACCAACGGCATCGGCTACAACGTCGACAAAATCAAGGCGGTGCTGGGGGTCGACAAGATTGACTCCTGGGCCACCATCTTCGAACCGGAAAATATGGCGAAACTCTCTCGCTGTGGCGTCGCCTTTCTCGACTCTGCCGACGAGATGATCCCTGCTGCCCTCAACTACCTCGGACTCGATCCCAACAGTCATGCGACGGGGGATATCAAGCAGGCCGAGGCGCTGCTGCTCAAGGTGCGGCCCTATGTGGCCTACTTCCACTCCTCCAAATACATCGGCGATCTCGCCAATGGCGACATCTGCGTGGCGGCCGGTTTTTCCGGCGATATCCTGCAAGCCGCTGCCCGCGCCGATGAAGCTGGCAAGGGGGTGAAAATTGCCTACAGCATTCCGAAAGAGGGGGGCAATCTCTGGTTCGACATGATGGCGATCCCGTCCGATGCCACCAATGTCAAAGAGGCGCACGCCCTCATCAACTACGTCCTGCAGCCCGAAGTGATCGCCAAGGTCAGCGACTATGTGGGCTACGCGAATCCCAACTCAAGGGCGGGCGAGTTTATGGATGAGGCGGTGCGCAACAATGAGGAGGTATATCCCCCTCAGGCCGTGCTGGAGCGACTCTATGTGCAGGAAGCACATCCCCGCTCGGTACAGCGTCTAATCACCCGGAGTTGGACCAAGATCAAGTCCGGTACCTAACCTTGGTGCCCGTTCGGGGGCGCCAAATCGCTTTTATGGATCGGCCGCAAGGCCGGTATCACGTTGGGGAGTTTGGTAATGGCGATAGCCTCCAGTGCCTACAAGAAAGCCCTCGAGGGCAGTCAGCAGCGCAAAGAAGTGCTGGTGAAAATTGATCGGGTAAGCAAGCAGTTCGACGAAACGCTGGCGGTCGATAACGTATCTCTCAATATTCACAAGGGGGAGATTTTCGCCCTGCTCGGCGGGTCCGGTTCCGGCAAATCGACCCTGCTGCGGATGCTGGCCGGTTTCGAGCGCCCGACCGAGGGGCGGCTGTTCCTCGATGGGGTCGACATCACCGACATGCCCCCCTATGAACGCCCCATCAACATGATGTTCCAGTCCTACGCCCTGTTCCCCCATATGACGGTGGCCCAGAACATCGCCTTTGGCCTCAAGCAGGATGGCCTGCCCAAGGCCGAGATCGATGCCCGGGTGGAGGAGATGCTCAAGCTTGTGCAGATGACCCAGTATGCCCGTCGCAAACCGCATCAGCTCTCCGGTGGCCAGCGTCAGCGGGTGGCGTTGGCTCGCTCGCTAGCCAAGCGTCCCAAGTTGCTGCTGCTGGATGAACCCATGGGGGCGCTCGACAAGAAGCTGCGTTCCAAGATGCAGCTGGAGCTGGTTGAGATCATCGAGCGGGTCGGGGTGACCTGCGTCATGGTGACCCACGATCAGGAAGAGGCCATGACTATGGCGGAGCGGATCGCCATCATGCACCTCGGCTGCATCGAGCAGATCGGCAGCCCGATGGATATCTACGAGACTCCGGCCAGTCGGCTGGTGTGCGAGTTCATCGGCAACGTCAACCTGTTTGACGGCCTGCTGGTGGAGGATGAGCAGGACCACGCCACCATCGCTTGCGCCGACTTGGAACAGCCCATCTATGTGGGCCACGGCATCAGCTCCCGCGCCGAGAACAAGAAGGTAACCTACGCCCTGCGGCCGGAAAAACTGCTGATGAGTCTGCAAAAACCGGAAGAGATCGAGCACCCGGACTTCAACTGGACCAAGGGTGAGGTCTATGACATCGCCTATCTGGGCGGTCACTCGGTTTATCACATCCAGCTGCCCTCGGGTAAAATCGTTCAGGCTTTCATCGCCAATGCCGAACGCCACGGCAAGCGGCCAACCTGGGATGACCAGGTGTTCCTCTACTGGGAAGATGACAGCGGCGTGGTGCTGCAATCATGAAGTTCTTGCAACGACTGAAGCGGGTCGGGGGGCGCCGACTGGTGATTGGCATCCCCTTCTTCTGGCTGTTCCTCTTCTTCCTGCTGCCCTTCGTCATCGTGGTGAAGATCAGTTTTGCGGAAGCGGATGTGGCGATCCCGCCCTACACCGACGTGGTGAGCTGGGCCGACAATCAGCTCACTATCCTGCTCAACATGGGCAACTACCTGCTGCTGCAGGAGGATGAGCTTTATATTGCCGCCTATCTGGGCTCCCTCAAGATGGCCTTCGTCAGCACTTTGCTTTGCCTGCTGATTGGCTATCCGATGGCCTACTCCATCGCCCGGGCCAACAAGGAGACCCAGACCGTTCTGCTGCTGCTTATCATGATGCCGACCTGGACCGCCATTCTGATCCGGGTCTACGCATGGATGGGGATCCTCAGTAACAACGGCCTGCTCAACAGCGTTTTGCTGGGGATCGGGGTGATCGACGAGCCGCTGCAGATCCTCAACACCAACCTGGCGGTCTATATCGGCATCGTTTACTCCTATCTGCCCTTCATGGTGCTGCCGCTCTACGCCAATCTGGTCAAGCATGACCAGAGCCTGCTGGAGGCAGCCTCCGACCTAGGGGCCCGCAACTTGACCCGTTTCTGGCAGATCACGGTGCCGCTCTCCAAGAACGGCATTATCGCCGGCTGCATGCTGGTGTTCATTCCGGTGGTGGGGGAGTTTGTTATCCCGGAAATGCTGGGCGGCCCGGAGACCCTGATGATCGGCAAGGTGCTGTGGCAGGAGTTCTTCAACAACCGCGACTGGCCGGTTGCCTCTGCGCTGGCGGTAGTGATGCTGGCGGTGCTGATCATTCCGATCATCCTCTTCAACCGTAACCAGGCCAAAGAGCTGGAGGGCAAGGCATGATGAAGCGTTTCGGTTTTGCCAAACTGATGCTCTGGCTGGGGCTGCTGTTTATCTACCTGCCCATGATCATCATGGTGATCTACTCCTTCAACGCCTCCAAGCTGGTGACGGTGTGGGGTGGTTGGTCGCTCAAGTGGTACTTCGGCCTGCTCGACAACAAGCAGCTGATCGGATCTGTGTTCCGCTCGCTGGAGATCGCTTTTTACACCGCGATCGCCGCGGTGGCGCTGGGGACGGTGGCGGCCTTCGTGCTGACCCGAATTCCCCACTTCCGTGGTCGCACCCTGTTCGGTGGCATGGTGACGGCGCCGCTGGTGATGCCCGAGGTGATCACCGGTCTGTCGCTGCTGCTGCTGTTCGTGGCGATGGCCCAGCTGGTGGGCTGGCCCGCCGAGCGGGGCATGCTGACCATCTGGATCGCCCACACCACCTTCTGTACCGCCTATGTGGCGATCGTGGTGTCGGCGCGCTTGCGGGAGCTGGATCTCTCCATCGAGGAGGCAGCCATGGATCTTGGCGCCAAGCCGTGGAAGGTGTTCTTCCTGATCACCATCCCGATGATTGCCCCCTCGCTGGCGGCAGGCGGCATGATGTCGTTTGCCCTGTCGCTGGATGATCTGGTGCTGGCGAGCTTCGTCTCCGGCCCGGGCTCGACTACGCTGCCGATGGAGGTCTTCTCGGCGGTACGGCTCGGGGTAAAACCCGAGATCAATGCGGTGGCCAGCTTGATCCTGTTGTCGGTATCGCTCTTTACCTTCGGCAGCTGGTATCTGATGGCCAGGGCGGAGAAGCGCCGTCGCGCCGAGATCGCCATGACCACCCAGATGCAGGCCATGGTCTGACGCCATGATAAGATCCGCCGACTCTCGTCAACCTGGAGGATGAGTATGCGGGTCTCTCTTTTTAGCGGTCGTGGCACCGAACTGGTGCCCGGCCTCACCAGCGCCATTCACAAGCAACCGATCTCTGCACCAGTTCGCTGTACCTTTGCCGGTATGGAAGGGGATGAGCAGTGTGACCTGCGCCACCATGGTGGCCCGGATCGGGCGCTCCACTACTATCCTGCCGACCACTACCTCTGGTGGCAGACCTGGCAAACCGCACTGGGCTTGCCTGCGCCACGTACACCCTGGCAACCTGCCGCCTTTGGCGAGAACCTCTCCGGTCTCGGGCTGACCGAGGTGCAAGCCTGCATTGGCGATGTCTATCGACTCGGCGAGGCGCTGATCCAGATCAGCCAGCCGAGATCCCCCTGTTTCAAGCTCAACCAGCGCTTTGGCTATGGCCAGATGTCCCAGGTGATGCAACTGAATGGCCGTTGTGGCTGGCTGCTGCGGGTGCTGGAGGAGGGCATGACCGCGCCTGACACGGCCATGGAGCTGGCAGACAGACCCTATCCCGAACTGACGGTGAAGCGCGCGGCGGATATCCTGTTCAATCAGGTGCGCAATGAAGCTGATCTGCTGCTGTTGCTGGAGAATCCGGCCCTTTCACCCAACTGGCGCCAGCATGCAGCCGACTGGCTGGAGCATGGCACTGTGGCTGACTGGCAGCGCCGTCTGCTGGGGCCAGCATCCCTGCGCCTGTCCTGACGGCCGGTTGCCGGAATGTCACCAGCTGGCTGCAGTCCGGTAAACGGATGAAAAGAGTGCTGAATAGTTGAGCGAACAGCACTTTTTTTCCTGCCAAATGCAAAAAAGGCTTGTGTCGGGTCTGGGCTTTCGGTAAATTCCCGTCCCGCAGACATCGGTGTGTAGCGCAGCTTGGTAGCGCACTTCGTTCGGGACGAAGGGGTCGGAGGTTCGAATCCTCTCACACCGACCAAATTTGAAAAGGCCGCTCAATAGAGCGGCCTTTTTGCATTTTCCTTCCAGTTACTCGGTTTTTCATTAGCTGCTGACCTGTTACCTGGCCAAGCGATCTGACTTGATGTATGCAGGGTCGAAGGAAGCCCACAGGCATTAAAAGGGCCACCGCTCGGTGGCCCATCGGTGGAGTCTGATCCTGACTCCGGCACTCTAGATTGTGGCAATCTCGCTATGGGTCTTGTCTATGGTGCCCTCCTTGCGCGCCAGGCGCTTACTCAGATATGCCAGTGCTGATGCCGCAAAGCCTTGAAACTGTGTTGAGGCAGCAAGGCCGCGTGCTTGGGGTACTCACTAATGAAATGTTCTATTCCCTCCATCAGTTGTGCACGTAATGAAATCACGGGCTCATGCCAGGCTTGCAGGCATAAATGGCCGGGGATCAACTGCTCCTGATAATCTTCCAGCAGCTGTTCTGGCCAGGGTTCAATACCGGAATTGCGTTGCAGCAAATAGTGGGCGGCGGGTTCACGGGCATAAATGAACTGAATTTGGGCCAGATCGCGTTGGCATAGCGTTTGACTGTTGATATGACAGGTCAAATATTTCCCCGTTTTCAGATCCAGAAAGTGACCGCGTTGCCGACAGGGAACGATGCGATACCAAGGCAGGGGGGAGGAGAGAGAATACCCCTCAAGCTCCTGTTCCAACCAGTGGCGACACTCGGGTGTCTGCACCTCGTCGAGCATGGACTCGAGCTGTGTCAACAAGGCTCTGGATGGTTTGATGGCCAGTTTCGCACTCATCGCCTGCAATCCTCCCTCTGCACACAATCCCGACTATCAGTATGGACCTTGTTCGGCCAGAGGGGGTAAGGAATCTAATGATTAAAAGTGGATTAGCCGCGTGGTTTTTATGCACTAACTTGGTTCAACCCACCAGATAGGTACCAGTGCCGAAGGCGATGTGGGTGCCCTCTTCGTTGTGCAGCTCCATCCGGGCGACGGCCACCTTGCTGCCAGCCCGGATGATGTGGGCGGTGGCAATAAACTCGTTGCCGCGCCCCGGCCGCAGATAGTCCACCCGCAGATCTATGGTGCCGAGGCGGGAGAAGCGCTCCCTGAGATAACTGGGGGAGAAATCTTCCAGCTCGTCGATGCAGGAGGCGGCGACGATCATGCCGCCCGCTACATCGAGCAGCGTGGCGGTGACGCCGCCGTGCAGGATGTTGTGGAAGGGGTTGCCGATCAGCTTGTCGTCCATCTTGATGCGCAGCTCCACCTTGTCGAAGTCGTAGTGGGTCACCTGCATGCCGATCAGCTTGTTGAAGGGCATCTTCTCGGCAAACAGGTTGGCAATGCCACTGAGCGCCATCTTCTTCTGCATCTGTTTCATTCTCTGATCCCAATCCTTGTCATCAAAGCCGAGTAAAAACTCCAGCCAGTCTGCAACAGTTCCTTAACAGTCGCAATGGCAGGTTTATTGTGGGCGGCGGCTGCTTTAGAATGGCGACCCCAAAGGAGAGCCCATGACCGCGATTGCCGAAACCCTGCCAGATCCTCAGCCAGAGAGTCCGCTTGCCCTGCTGCAGGCGGTCTTCGGCTATCAGCAGTTTCGGCCGGGTCAGCTCGAGATCATCGAGCAGATCGTCGCGGGGCGCGATGCGCTGGTGCTCAAGCCCACCGGTGGCGGCAAGTCGCTCTGTTACCAGATCCCGGCGCTGCTGCGGCCCGGGCTCGGGGTGGTGGTATCTCCCCTTATTTCGCTGATGAAGGATCAGGTCGACAGTCTGCGCGCCAACGGCGTGGCGGCGGTCTACATCAACTCAGCCCTCAGTCGGGAGGAGATGATCCAGAATTTCGCCGCCATGCGCCGCGGCGAGATCAAGCTGGTCTATGTCTCCCCCGAGCGACTGTTGCAGCACGAGTTCATGGATCGGCTGGCCGAGCTGCCGCTCGGGCTGTTCGCCATCGACGAGGCGCACTGCGTCTCCCAGTGGGGCCACGATTTCCGGCCGGAATATGCGGCGCTGGGGCGGCTCAAACAGTGGTTCCCGCAGGTGCCGGTGGTAGCACTGACCGCCACTGCCGACGAGGCGACTCGCAGCGACATGCTGCACCGGTTGGAGCTCAACGATCCCTTTATTCACACAGCCAGCTTCGATCGCCCCAATATCCGCTACAGCCTGGTGGAGAAGTTCAAGGCGGCGGAGCAGCTGCTGCGTTACGTGCAGAGCCAGAAGGGCAACTGCGGCATCGTCTACTGCTCCAGCCGCAACCGGGTGGAGGAGGTGGCCGAGCGGTTATCTCGCCACGGCTGCAAGGCGGCGCCCTATCATGCGGGGCTGCCACTCGAACAGCGCCAGCAGACCCAGGATGCCTTCCTCAAGGATGATGTCGAGATAGTTGTGGCGACGGTGGCGTTCGGCATGGGTATCGACAAGCCCAATGTGCGCTTCGTGGTGCACTACGACATCCCGAAGAACATCGAATCCTACTATCAGGAGACCGGCCGCGCCGGGCGCGATGGCACTCCCGCCGAGGCGTTGCTGCTCTACGATCCTGCTGACATCGGTCGGGTGCGCCGCCTGCTCGACAACATCGAGAATCCCCAGCAGTTGCAGGTGGAGCAGTACAAGCTCAACGTGATGGCAGCGTTTGCCGAGGCGCAAACCTGCCGCCGTCAGGTGCTACTCAACTACTTCGGCGAGTACAACGACAAGCCGTGCGGCAACTGCGATATTTGCCTCGATCCGCCCAAAAGTTATGACGGCACCGAAGATGCCCAGAAGGCGCTCTCCTGCGTCTGGCGGGTAGGGCAGAATTTCGGGGTGGGTTATGTGGTGGAGGTGCTGCGCGGTTCCCTCAACCAACGCATCAAGGATCACGGCCACGACAAGCTCTCGACCTACGGCATCGGCAAGGATCAGAGTCACGAGTACTGGATGAGCGTGATCCGCCAGCTGATCCACAAGGGGCTGCTGACCCAGAACATCACCCGCAATCTGGTGTTGCAGTTGACCGAGGCGGCCCGTCCCGTGCTGCGTGGTGAGGTGAAGCTGGAGCTGGCGGTGCCCCGCTTGCAGCCCATCTCCAGCCGCAAGGAGAAGCGCAATGGCCTGCTCGACAACGCCAACTACGACAAACGGCTGTTCAAGGAGTTGCGCGGCCTGCGCAAGCAGATTGCCGAGGACGAAGAGGTGCCGCCCTACGTGGTGTTCAACGATGCGACCCTGGTGGAGATGGCTCAGCTGATGCCGATGACCGAAGACGAGATGTTGGCTATCAACGGTGTCGGGCACCGCAAGCTGGAACGCTTTGGCGAAGCCTTTATGGACCTGATCATCGACTACTGCCGTCGCTAGGGTCGATTAGGCAGCCTAATCGACCACGGTAAGCGCGGCTCTGGATGAGTGCGAATCAGACGCGAGGTTATTTCAGGCTGGCGTAGAAGGCTGCCAGATTGTCGATATCCGCATCGGTCAGCGGCGCCATGAAGGGGTCCATCAAGGGCTCTTTGCGAGTGCCATCCTTGAACGCTTTCAACTGTTTCACCAGATAGGCGGCATTCTGACCCGCCAGATGGGGATAGTTGGGGATCATCGCCTTGCCTTCCACGCCGTGACAGGCGGCACAGACCGCCGCCTTGGCCTTGCCGGCTTCAATATCGGCAGCCTTGGCCTGATGGCCCCACGCCAGTGCCAGCAAGGGCAGGGCATATACCCATTTTTGCATCTTCTTCTCCTTGAATTGAAAAATGATGGTCGCCAGTTAGCGCAAGCATGGCTGACGGCAGTATAAAGAGTGACACGAGCATACGCAGGGACGAATGGCACAACCATGAAGTTGATCAACACTTTTGCGACTGAGTTGCCCTGGGCCTGTGAACCCGTGGCCCCCCAGTCACTGCAGCAACCCCGGTTGCTTCATCTCAACCTGGCTTTGCTGGATGAGCTGGGATTGGGAGGCGTCAGCGAGGCTGACTGGATTGCCTGTTGTGGCGAGGGGAAAGTGCTGCCCGGCATGCAGCCGGTAGCTCAGGTCTATGCGGGCCATCAGTTCGGGGGTTATAGCCCCCGGCTTGGGGATGGTCGCGCGCTGCTGTTGGGTGAGCAGCTGGCGCCGGATGGTCAGCGTTGGGATCTCCACCTGAAGGGGGCAGGAAAGACGCCGTTTTCCCGCTTTGGCGACGGCCGCGCCGTGCTGCGCTCCAGCATCCGCGAATATCTCGCCTCCGAGGCGCTCCATGCCCTCGGCATCCCGACCACGCGGGCGCTGGTATTGGTGGGGAGTCAGGAGCCCGTTTATCGCGAGCAGGTTGAGAGCGGGGCGACCGTGCTGCGCACCGCCCCCAGCCATCTGCGCTTCGGTCATATCGAGTATTTCGCCTGGAGCGGGCAGGGAGAGAAGATCCCGCCACTCATCGACTATCTGCTGCGCTACCACTTCCCCGAGCTGGCCGATGGTGCCGAGCTGTTTGCCGAAGTGGTGCGCCGCACCGCGCGGCTCATCGCCAAGTGGCAGGCGGCAGGCTTCTGCCACGGGGTGATGAACACCGACAACATGTCGCTGATCGGGCTGACGCTGGATTATGGCCCCTACGGCTTTATCGATGCCTATGTGCCCGATTTTGTCTGCAACCACTCGGATCCGGCGGGCCGCTACGCGCTGGATCAGCAGCCCGCGGTCGGTTACTGGAATCTGCAAAAGCTGGCGCAGGCGTTGGCTGGCCATGTAGACAGTGATGCGCTGGCTGCAGCGTTGGCCCAGTACGAGCAGCAGCTGATGCTGCACTACTCCGAGCTGATGCGGGCCAAGCTCGGACTGGCAGTGTGGGAGGAGGATGACCCGGCTCTGTTCCGTGAGCTGTTCCGGTTGCTGGCGGCCTACAAGGTGGATTACCACCTGTTCCTTCGCCGTCTCGGTGAGGTAACGCAAGAGGGGGCGTGGCCTGCGTCTCTGCTGGCCCTGTTGTCTGAACCAGGTGTTTGGCAGGCGTGGCTGGAACGCTATCGGGCACGGCTAATGCGCGAAGGCAGCGAGGATGCCGTGCGCAAGGCGCAGATGGATGCCATCAACCCCAAGTATGTGCTGCGCAATGCGCTGGCCCAGCAGGTTATAGACGCCGCCGACGCAGGGGATATGCAGCCGTTCGAGCGGCTGTTCGCCGCCTTGCTGCACCCCTATGATGAACAACCCGAATATGAGGATCTCGCCACCCCGACTCCGGCATGGTATTGCGGTGGTGAGCTCTCCTGCAGTAGCTGAGAGACAGGGCATGAGTTGGCAAATCAAACAGGTAGATAGCGAAGCTGGCGTGGTGACGCTGGATTGTCCGGCGCTCGAGTGGGACTCGTTTCCGCTGTTGGCGCAGGCCTTGCTGCGAGAGTGGGAGCTACGGCCGCTCGAGCAGGATGCGGGGGCCGACCGCCATAGCTGGTTGCTGGAGTTTGAAGGGAGCCAGTTTCGGCTGGAGTACGAACACTACAGCGGCTGCTGGCTGGAGGCGGTGCGCCCGGCGGATCGGGAGGCGCTGCTCTGGCTCGCCAGACAGCACAAGGTGTGACTATCGCCTGCAAGGCCTTCTCTTTGGCTGGCCAACTTGGGTGAGCGTAATCGCATAAAGATTGAACTATCAGTTTTGGGGCGTATAATCTCGCCCCTCGATTATCGCCAATGGTGGCGATATGGGTTCCCTAACCCCATTAACCAAAAAGGTCACAAGATGAATCTGACCCCTGCGCAGTACCAAACGGCGCTCGTTCGCCTGTCGTTGTTCCACATTCTGATCATTGCCAGCAGCAACTATCTGGTGCAGCTGCCGATCACCGTGTTTGGCTTCCATACCACCTGGGGTGCGTTCAGCTTCCCGTTTATCTTCCTCGCCACTGACCTGACGGTGCGGATCTTCGGTGCCGGTCTGGCACGCAAGATTATCCAGACCGTGATGCTGCCTGCGCTGGCGGTCTCCTATGCGCTCTCCGTGCTCTTCTTCGAAGGGAGCTTTCAGGGCGTTGGTCATCTGGCTGAATTCAACCTGTTCGTGGCTCGTATCGCGCTGGCCAGCTTTATGGCCTATCTGGTAGGGCAGTTCATGGATGTGGTGGTGTTCAACCGCCTGCGTCTGCTCAAGCAGTGGTGGATTGCACCTGCGGCCTCCACCCTGTTCGGTAATCTGGTCGATACCATCGCTTTCTTCAGTGTGGCCTTCTGGCGCACCACAGATCCTTTCATGGCAGAGCACTGGGTCGAGATCGCAACCGTCGATTACGTATTCAAGTTGCTGATAAGCCTTGGTTTGTTCGTGCCGCTCTACGGTGTCTTGCTGCGCTACCTCAGCCGCAAGCTGGTGGGCGAGGCCGGATTATCCAGCCTGCAAACGGCCACCCGGCAAGCCTGACCAGATTGACCACCCTTCGCGGTGGTCAATTTTTTTGCACTTTCTGCAAATAGCGCTTGCCTAGTTAAATGAGAATGATTATTGTTAACTTGTTTTCCGGGAAAGACTTCATTCGTTCCAACGTGATGGACTTCTTGTGAAGGCACGACATTGCTCACATTGCTTCCAGTTAAGGGCCAGTTTATCTGGCCCTCTTTTTTTGTCATTTTTCAGCAAGTTGCAGGCATAAAAAACGGGAGCCAAGGCTCCCGTCGTCACGCTGTTTGTGGCTTACTCGATATCGAGTGCCTCGGGGGAGAGGATCACCCCTGTGGTATCGGCGTAGAGGTGGTCGTCAGGTAGGAAGGTCACGCCACCGAAGTTGACCGGCAGATCGGTCTCCCCTACATCCTTGCTGTCGGCACCGACCGGAATGGCTGCCAGTGCCTGAATGCCGATATCCAGATCTTCCAGAATATCGACTTCGCGGACGCAGCCGTAGCAGACAATCCCTTCCCAATCGTTCTCTGCCGCCGTGGTGGCGATGTCGCTGTCGATCAGAGCTCGGCGCATGGAGCCACCGCCATCGATCAGCAAGACGCGTCCCAGTCCGTTCTCTTTGACGAGTTCACGGATCAGGCCATTCGATTCGAAGCATTTGACGGTGGTGATGACGCCGCCGAAAGAGGCACGGCCGCCGAAGGAGCAGAGCATGGGTTCAAGCACATCCACCATGTCCTGATAGATGTCGCACAGTTCAGAAGTATTGTATTCCATAGTGTCAAATCCACGGCTGGAAACAGGTGCAACCAGTATAAGGAGTGGGTGTGGCATTTCAATGAATATTCCTTGCACAGATCACCTGTCGCCGCTTTTCTGCATAAGCTCAATGCAGTTCACTGCCTGTTTGCGAGAGGTCCATCGTGCTTATCCGTCATAAGTTGATCCTGAATACCGTGCTGGTTGCCGTTGCCATGCTGGTACTGAGCGGCCTGTTTATCTACTCCAGCCAGGTGCATCGTCACCTGACCGAAGCCCAGCGCAATATCGATCAGCTGGAGATTGCCATGCTCAACCTGCGGCGGGCCGAGAAGGATTTTCTGATCCGCAAGGATATGACCTTCGTCGAGCGCTTCAATCAGGGGCTGTCAGACTTTCACCAGCACAATCGGGAGCTGGTGAGCGATGACAATCTGGCGGCCGTCGAGGGGGAGCTGACCAGACTGGATCAGCAGATCAGCGGTTATGGCAAAGCCTTCAACGATCTGGTGGCCCAGCAGCAGAAGATTGGTCTGGGGCCGGAGGAGGGGCTCTATGGCAAGCTGCGGGCGGCGGTGCATGAGGTGGAGAATGGGCTCAAGCAGCTGGATCAGCAGGGGTTGCTCATCACCATGTTGCAGCTGAGGCGGGCGGAGAAAGACTTCATGCTTCGCTCCGATATCCAGTATCTGGAGCGTTTCGAGACCTTGCACAAGAGTTTTCAGGATAGTCTTGCCACTTTGCCGGAGGGGGATCGCGGCAAGTTGGAGCAGGCCAGCAAGCAGTACCGGCAGGACTTTGTGGGGCTGGTGCAGGGGATGCAGGTACTGGGACTGAAAGAGGATGAAGGGCTGCGCAACCAGATGCGGGATCTGGTGCATCAGACCGAACAGGGATTTGCCGCCGTCGATCAGCACATTGTCGCTGAGCTGGAGCGACAGAGCGCTCGCCTCAACAGCCTGATGCTGGTCTGTGGCGGGGTGATTGTGGTGCTGATCGGCATCATGAGCGTGTTGCTGGGGCGCAGCATCGACCGTCCTATTACTCAGGTGAATGATACCGTCAACCGCATTCGTAAGGATAATGACCTGCGCCTGAAGATAGAGCTGCGCGGGGCAGATGAAATGGCCCAGCTGGCAGGTAATCTCGACGTGATGCTGGGCGGGTTTCGCGACCTGATCGGCGATGTGAAGCAGAGCGTGCACACCCTGACCGAAGCGGCGGATCACCTCTCGGCCAACGTCAAACGCACCAGTGAAGGGGCCGCGCGCCAGCTGCAAGAGACCGACATGGTGGCGACCGCGTCCACCGAGATGGGCTCCACCATCGAAGAGATCGCCCGCAACACCGAGCAGGCGGCAAACAATGCGCAGGCGACCAACAACAAGGCGATGGAGGGGCGGGCTGCGGTCGAGAATACTGTCGAGCAGATCCGCTCGCTGGCGGGCAATCTGGAGAGTTCATCCCGCGAGGTGAGCCAGCTGCAAAAAGAGAGCGAGACCATCGGCTCCGTGCTTGACGTGATCCGTGGCATTGCCGAGCAGACCAACCTGCTGGCCCTCAACGCGGCTATAGAAGCAGCCAGGGCAGGGGATCAGGGGCGCGGCTTTGCGGTGGTGGCCGATGAGGTGCGTAATCTGGCCATCCGTACCCAGAAATCGACCCAGGAGATTGCCGGCATCATCAGCTCGCTGCAGAAACAGACCGGCAGCATCGTCGAGGTGATGGCGACCTGCCGCGAGCAGGGCAACCGCAGCTCGGATCAGGCCAGTACCGCAGGGGAGTTGCTGGGGCAGATCACTCAGGATGTTACCCACATCATGGACATGAGCACCCAGATTGCTGCGGCTATCGAACAGCAGAGTCTGGTGGCCAACGAGGTGAACCGCAACGTCAACAACATCCGCGACATCGCCCAAGAGTCGAGCATCATGGCAGAGGAAAATGCGAGATCCAGCGAGGGCCTCAACGAGCAGGCCCAGCTGCTCAACAAGGCGGTGGCAAAATATCGGGTTTAGTGAGCGGACTGGCATCCTTGTGAGGTTTTTGCACCAGAGTGGCAATGATTTGATCGTAGTAGCTGTTATTGGGGTAATTCGCTCATATAATCGCCGCCACTATGATGATTCGGAAGGATTCGATGGCAAAGTTGCTGGTGGCCGTATTCGGGCTGCTCTGTTCCTGTCTGGTGTTGGCAGGTTCGGCGCCTCAGGCTACCCCACTCAAGCCCGGTATGGAACCGCTGCTCAGCTGGTTCAACGGGGCCTTTACGAGCCGGGAGCAGGCCAGTTACGACAGCCGCTTTACCAGTGCCGAGCTGCGCTTGATGGAGATCTGGCCCGGCTATCAGGGCTATCGCTGGGTCTATGCCGAGCAGTACCTGAGTCTGCGCTCCGTCCGTCCCTTTCGCCAGCGCATCTATCGCTTCTCACCCGCCCCTGACGGGCGGATCCTGATGGCAGAGCTGACCATGCCCCGAGCCACCGATTTTGCCGGTGCCTGGCATGATCCCGCCCTGCTCGACAGTCTGACCCCGCAGCAGCTCTCCTTGCGCCACGGATGCGAGATCTGGCTGACACGCACCCCCTCCGGCGAATATGCCGGTCATACCCGGGTGGGCCACTGCTCCACCGATTTTGGTGGAGCCACGACGCTGGTGCAGCATATCTGGATTGGCCCCGATAGCGTCAGATTGCTGGATCGCGCCTATGACAACGCAGGGAGCCCGCGCTGGGGCAGCCCTGGTGAGGGGTATGTCTATTTGCGTCGTTCCAAAGGATTTGGCCAGTAGGGGAGAGTGCGTCTGGCTGCGGGAACATGAATGATGAAAAATAGGGATCGTAAAAAAGGCGCCCGATGGGCGCCTTTTTCAGAATTCTTCAGAAGTAAAATTACTTCTTGGTGGTCATCGCACCGAAACGCTTGTTGAACTTGTCTACGCGGCCGCCGCTAGAAACTTCTTTCTGCTTGCCGGTGTAGAACGGGTGGCACTCGGAGCACACGTCCAGGTTCAGATCTTTACCGATGGTAGAGAAAGTGTTGATGACGTTACCGCAAGAGCACTTGGCGGTGATGGCTACGTAGTCAGGATGGATACCAGCTTTCATGGACAACCTCAATTAATAGGCCGTGTCGCCATCCGATCTCTTGTCGGACACCACACGATTGTTGAACACAGTTTCAAAGGCTGCGAATAATATAGGAAATGCCTGAGATCAGGCAAGTGGCTTCGCAGAAAAAATAGGCAACCCCTGGTGAATTCTTCCCAAACGCTGGATCTGGTTCGTGTCGCTGTCCCGGTACCGTTACGCCGTCACTTCGACTATCTCTCTCCCCTACCGTTACCTGCCCCCGGTTGCCGGGTCGAGATCCCTTTCGGTCCCCAGACCCTGGTCGGGCTGGTGGTGGATCATCCGGCTGACAGCCAGGTGCCCCGCAACAAGCTCAAGCCCATCAAACGGGTATTGGATACGGCTCCGGTGCTGGGGCCGGATATTCTGGCGCTGATGAACTGGAGCGCCAGCTACTACCAGCATCCGCTGGGGGAAGTGCTGCCCCACGCCCTGCCGGTGCTGGTGCGCAAGGGGGAGCCTGCCGCTTATCGTGAACTGGAGTTCTGGTTTGCTACCGAGGCTGGCATGGCCATCGACCTTAACGAGCTCAAGCGGGCGGCCAAGCAGCAGCAAGCGCTCGCCTTGCTGCGCAAGGGGCCGCAGACCCCCTCCGCCCTCAAACAGGAGGAGATCCAGAGCGCCGCACTCACCGCGCTGGAGAAGAAGGGGCTACTGGAGAAACGCTCGCTGGAGCCGAGCCATGACGGCGACTGGGCCGCCCGCTTTGAGCCGGGGGAGGGGCTGCGCCTCAACGGCGAACAGGCGCTGGCCGTCTCTGCCGTTACCAGCCAGAGCGACAAGTTCGGTGCCTTCCTGCTCGATGGCATCACAGGTTCCGGCAAGACCGAGGTGTATTTAAGCATCCTCGAGCCCCTGCTCAAGGCGGGCAAGCAGGCGCTGGTGATGGTGCCGGAGATCGGCCTCACCCCGCAGACCATCAACCGCTTCCGGCGCCGCTTCAACGTGCCGGTGGTAGCGATGAACTCCGCCATGAACGATCGGGAACGGCTCGATGCCTGGCTCGCCTGTCGCGACGGCGGCGCCGCCATCCTGATCGGTACCCGCTCCGCGGTGTTCACCCCGTTTCACAACCTCGGCATCATTATCATCGACGAGGAGCACGACGGCTCCTTCAAGCAGCAGGACGGTTTTCGCTACCACGCGCGGGATCTGGCGGTGATGCGGGCTCATCGTGCCGGTATCCCCATCCTGCTTGGCTCTGCTACCCCGTCGCTGGAGACGCTGCACAACGCCCGCACCGGTAAGTATCACCATCTCACCCTGACTCGCCGTGCCGGTAACGCCCAGACCGCCCGTCAGGTGATCCTGGATATCAAGAACGTGCGGTTGCAGGCCGGGCTCTCGCCCCAGCTGGAGCAGCTGATGGCGGAGCATCTGGCGGCGGGCAATCAGGTGATGCTGTTTCTCAACCGCCGTGGCTATGCCCCGGCTCTTATCTGCCACCAGTGTGGCTGGAGCGCCGCCTGTGAGCGCTGTGATGCTTGGTACACCTGGCATCAGGCTGGACGACGGCTGCACTGCCACCACTGTGACAGCGTGCGCCCGCTGCCCCACCACTGCCCCGAGTGTGGCAGCAACGAGCTGATCGGATCGGGAGTGGGCACCGAGCAGTTGGAGCAGTTGCTCACTAAGGTTTTCCCGCAATATCCCGTAGTACGCATCGATCGGGACAACACCCGCCGCAAGGGGGAGTTGGAGGCCCATCTCGGCGACATCAAGGCGGGCAAGTACAAGATCCTGATTGGCACCCAGATGCTGGCCAAGGGCCACCACTTCCCGGATGTGACCTTGGTGGGGCTGCTGGATGTGGATGGCGCCCTGTTCAGCGCTGATTTTCGCGCAGCTGAGAAACTGGCCCAGCTCTACACCCAGGTGGCGGGTCGCGCCGGTCGCGCCAGCAAACCCGGGTTGGTGGTGCTGCAGAGCCACCATCCCGAGCATGCCCTGCTGCAGGATCTGACGCAGAACGGTTACGGCCACTTCGCCGATACGGCGTTGAAAGAGCGCCGCCTGCTGGGGCTGCCGCCGTTCAGCTATCAGGGGCTGTTCCGCGCCGAGGCCAACGGCCGCGACGAGGTGCAGCTGTTCCTCGCCCGCCTCGCCAATACCCTGCGCAGCGCCCGCTATCCCCACGTTCAGGTGCTGGGGCCCATCAGCGGCTTTATGGAGCGCAAGGCGGGCAAGTTTCGCATGCAGTTGCTAGTGCAGGGGCCGAATCGGGCACCGCTGGCCCAACTGCTGGATTGGGCGGTGAAGGAGCTGGAAGGCTGGCCCGAGACCAAAAAGGTGCGCTGGAGTCTGGATATCGACCCCACCGAGCTGAGTTGATGGTGGCACCGGAGCCGGTCGCTGGCAGTTATCGTAAGCGACCGATGGGTGATTTCATTTCAAGGCTCAGACCCGCAGATCGATCTGCTGCACCCAGCCTCCTTTACCCTGTTCGGTGAGATAGAGGCCGGATTGGCGCAGCACCCCCTGATTGCCGCTCTCCCCCAGATGGTTGAAGGGGGTGTCGAGGGGGCGTAGCAGGATGGCGCCGATCCCCAGTTCGACCAGAGCTATAGGTGCGTGCTCCGGATGCCAGAACTGCAGGGCTGAAAACTGGCTATCCCCCTCATCCAGCACCCCGTTGCCATCCTCATCCAGGGTGGCCAACTCGCCGAAGCCATTGCCGGAGCGAGCACCAAACAGCTCGCCCCCATCGTCTATGGTGCCGTTGCCATTGCGATCCAGCGCCACAAAGCCGCTGCCTTCACTCAAGCCCGGCAGGCTATCCTCTTTGCCATCCTGATCAATATCGAAAGTGACCCGTGCCTCGGTCAGATCGGCAATCTTGCCATCCAGACTGAGCACCAGCGGATCTTTGAGGGCATTGAGGGTGGTGCGCCGCTGGCTCACCTCCAGCTGGCGCCAGTCGAGCACAAAGCCTAGATCGAGCTGAATAGTCTGACCATCCCGAGTCGCTACGCTGGCCGATGCCACCACGTTGAGCTGCTCCTGTTGCAGCAGGCTGTCGGTTACTTCCACCAGTTGATCCGGCTCGGCGGCTTGAGCCGCGGCGTCTCCTTGGGTCACCCCTTCGCCCCCCTCTTCGGTGGGCTTGATCGGCTTGGGCAGCTCGATCTCGTGGCCCAGCATCGCCTCGATCATCAGCTTGATCAGCCGCTGGCGGTTATCCAGTCCATCGTCGGGAATGCCATTCTGCTCTTTGCCGACGTCCGCTGCGGGCGGGGCGGGAGGTGTTGCCGCTTGCTGGTTGGCGGCTGATTGCCTTGCGGTTTGCAGCGTCAGGGCGCTGGTGAGGGTCAGAGTGCTGCTGCGTTCGCCGGCCGCAGCCGTGTTGTTGTCCTCCGGTGGATTGACGGCGGGTGGCACGGGCCCGAGGTTGCGCACCTTGCGGCTCTGGGCCTGTTGTTGCCGGTATTGCACCTCCCCCTGGAGGTCGTAGTGATCGATGCGCATACGTTCGCCCTCGGCGCTATACATCTGGTCAGTTATCGACCAATTGATGAGCAGGGCTTAACACCAAATCGGACTAATCAGGGAGGTGGTTAGTACTAGGTTGCAAGGTGGTGGCGTGGCAGGATGGCAAGAGACTGGATGGTGGCGCTGTAGTTGAACATTTTCAGGTAGCGCTGCGCACGCTGGCTGACAAGCAGCATCGGTAAGGATAGGGAGAATTACATGAGAAATTGTCTGGTGATGGACGTGGCGGGCCATGGTGGATTCCTGTCTGGCGCCCCTTGCATCAATGATGCTGAGGGCTGCACGCATGCGTAATTGTCTGGTGATGGGAGCGGCAGGATATATCGGTTCCTATCTGGTGCCCCACCTGCAAACGCTCGGCTACAAAGTGATTGCCGGGGCGCGCCGTCCCTGCCGCTTGCCTGAGGGGGTCGAGTTTCGCCTCGCCGACAGTCTCAAGCCGATCACACTGCTGCCTGCGCTGGCGGGCATAGATACCGTCTTCTATCTAGTCCATGCCATGGGGGCGGGGGCCGATTTTCACCGGTTGGAGCAGCAGGGGGTAAAGAACTTTGCTGCCGCTGCCCGCGCCGCCGGGGTACGTCGCATCATCTATCTGGGAGCGATCCAGCCAGAGCAGTGCAACAGCCGCCATCTCAACTCCCGCCGCTACTGTGGAGAGTTGTTTCGTGACTCCGGTGTGCCGACGGTGGAGCTGCGCGCCGGCATCATCATCGGGCCCGGTTCGGCGGCGTTCGAGGTGATGCGGGATCTGGTATTCAACCTGCCGATGATGGTGACGCCCAAATGGGTGCGCTCGCGCACGCCGCCAATTGCGCTGTCAAACCTGCTGCACTATCTGGGCGGGCTGGTAGAGGCCGACGAGGTGGATGGCCGCATCTTCAACGCGGTCGGCCCCGAGCTGCTCAGCTATCAACAGCAGTTGCAGAAGTTCGCCGCCCATATCGGCAAGCGCTGCCCCATCATTCCCATCCCGTTTCTGAGTCCGCGCCTCTCTGCCTGGTGGCTGCAGTTTGTCACCTCGGTGCCGCAGCCGGTGGCCAAGGCGCTGGTGGGCGGTCTCAAGCACGATATCCCGGCCGACGACGGCCCGCTGCGCACCTTGCTGCCGCAGACTCTGCTCAGCTTCGACGAGGCGCTGGCGGAGAGTCTGGCGCTGGAGCAGAAGCTGGGTGCCGAGCAGCAGGGGCAGGAGACGCCGCTTGGCCTGCGCTGGCGCCATCCCGAATATGGCTTCTACGACCGCACCGCCAGCGGCGATGCCATCTGCCTCGCCTCTCCCGAGGTGGTGTGGCAGGTGTTGCAGCAGCTGGGGGGTGAGCAGCGCTACTTCTACATGAACCAGCTGTGGGTGGTGCGCGAATGGATGGATCATCTGATCGGCGGCCCGGCCCGCACCCGTGGCCGCACCAATCCGGATCGCTTCGTGAAGGGTGACATGCTCGACTCCTGGCAGATCCTCGGGGTCGATGAGGGACGCAGGCTCGATCTGTTGTTCAACATGAAGGCCCCGGGCGTCGGGCGGCTGGAGTTCAACATCCTGCCGGAGGAGTCTGGCCTGACCCGCATCCGGGTCACCGCTCACTGGCACCCGCAGGGCGCCTGGGGGCTGGCCTACTGGCTCGCCATGCTGCCGTTCCACCTCTTCATTTTTCAGGGGATGACCGAAGCCATCGCCCGTCAGGCCGAAGCGAGGGCAGGTATCCCGGTGATGGATTAACCCCTCTTCACACCATTCCCGCTGATAGAGTGCCCCGTTCGGGGCATTTTTTATGCGGCGGCCATGCCCGGTTATGGCAGATAGTGGTAGGCGTCTCATGGCAAAGGCTGGCATCATGCCGCAGTCTTGTTTACCGCGGATAGATAATCAGTCAGAAAAAGAAGGGATTATGAAGAAAAAACCGTCAATTTTGGGGGGCGCCTGCATCATTGCCAGCGTCTGCGTGGGAGCCGGCATGCTCGGTCTGCCGAGTTCGGGGGCGGGGGCCTGGACCCTCTGGTCGGTGCTGGCGCTGACCGTCACCATGGTGATGATGACCCTCTCCGGCTGGATGTTGCTGGAGTCCTTCCAGTACCACGATATGCGGGTCTCCTTCAATACCGTGACTCGCGAGCTGCTGGGGGAGAAGCTCAATCTCCTCAACAACCTCTCGGTCTACTTTGTTGGCGGCATTCTGCTCTACGCCTATATCACCTCCTCCGGTGCCATCCTGCAGGGGATACTGGGGATCGACAGCAAGCTCGCGTCCGTGCTGTTTGTGGCGCTCTTCTCTGCGGTGGTGTGGCACTCGACCCGCGCCGTTGACCGCATCTCTGTGGTGCTGATCGCCTTCATGATCCTCAGTTTCGCCCTCGGTGTGGCCGGGCTGCTCGGCAGTATCAAGCTGCCGACCCTGCTCGATCTGGCGGGCAGCGAGAGTCGCTACGCCCCCTATGCCATGGCGATGCTGCCGGTGGCGCTTACCTCGTTCGGCTATCACCACTCGGTGGCCTCCCTGCGTGCCTACTACCAGAACGAGCAGCAGGCCAGATGGGCCATTCTGGGGGGAACCCTGATCGCGCTGGCGCTCTACGTGCTCTGGCTGCTGGGGATCTTCGGCAACCTGCCCCGTCAGGATTTTGCTCCCGTGATTGCCAAAGGAGGGGACGTGAGCGTGCTGCTCTCCGCGCTTTCAGGGGTGATCGAATCGGAGAAGGTGGCCAGCGCCATCAACGGCTTCTCCATGGCGGCTATCCTCTCCTCCTTTATCGGGGTGGGGCTTGGGGTGTTCGACTATCTGGCTGATCTGTTCAAGTTCGACAACAGCCGCGCCGGTCGCAGCAAGACCTGGGCGGTCACCTTCCTGCCGCCGCTGGTGCTTTCGCTGCTCTTTCCGTTCGGTTTCCTGCTGGCCATCGGCTATGCCGGTGCCGCCGCCACCATCTGGACCTGCATCATCCCGGCGCTGCTGGTGTTGCGTACCCGGGCGCGGGCCGAGCGGGGCGAAGTGACTCCTCATTTCGTCACCCCCGGCGGCAAGCTGATGGCCTGGCTACTGATCCTGTTCGGATTGGCGACCGCGCTGTTCCACTTCCTGTCGATGGCGAATCTGTTGCCGGTCTATCTGGGCAACTGAGTCAGGTCTACAGCACTGACAGCGAAGGGCGGCAAGGCCAACTTGCCGCCCTTTTTTGCTCCATTTTTTGTCCAACTTTTTGCCTCATATAGCAGCATCTATAACTAAAGTGGTAGGCGTGGGTGGGGTAAGTTACTGAAATAACTGGTCTGATCTGGCTGGCGGCAGCATGATCTGCTGGGCATGCCCCCTGCTTTCTTTTATGATCCCCGCCCTTCTGCGTGCCCCATGTCGGCACCTCATTTGCACCAACCACATCGGGGTCCCCCATGTCCGATCTGCGTCAACAAGCTCTCGATTACCACGCCCAGCCGGTACCCGGCAAAATTGCCATCGCCCTGACCAAACCGGCCGAGACCGCCCACGATCTGGCGCTGGCCTATAGCCCGGGTGTCGCCGAGCCGGTGCGCGAGATCGCCGCCAACCCGGCCGATGCCTACCGCTATACCGGCAAGGGCAATCTGGTGGCCGTCATCTCCAACGGCACCGCCATTCTGGGTCTGGGCAATCTGGGGCCGCTGGCCTCCAAGCCGGTAATGGAGGGCAAGGCCCTGTTGTTTAAGCGCTTCGCTGGTATCGACGCCATCGACATCGAGGTGAAGCACGAGACCAGCCAGCAGTTTATCGACACGGTAGCGGCCATCGCCGATACCTTCGGTGGCATCAATCTGGAAGATATCAAGGCGCCGGAGTGCTTCGAGATTGAAGAGGCGCTGATCGCCCGCTGCGACATTCCGGTGTTCCACGATGACCAGCACGGCACCGCCATCGTCACCGCCGCCGGTCTGCTCAATGCACTGGAAGTGCAGGGCAAGCTCATCAGTGACAGCCGCATCGTCTGCATGGGGGCGGGGGCAGCCGCGACCGCCTGCATGGATCTGCTGATCAAGTGCGGCGCCAAGCCTCACAACATCTTCATGCTGGATCGTCAGGGTGTCATCCACACCGGCCGCAGCGATCTCAACAAGTACAAGCAGCGTTTCGCCAATGAGACCCCGTTGCGCACCCTGATGGATGTCATTGACGGGGCGGATGTGTTTGTCGGCGTCTCCGGCCCCGATGTGCTGCCCGCCGAAGCGGTGGCCCTGATGGCGCCGAACCCGGTGATCTTCGCCTGCTCCAACCCGGACCCGGAGATCAAACCGGCGCTGG